>DATLOS010000464.1:0-9490 GCA_035536155.1 Elusimicrobiota bacterium | reverse complement strand
CCATGAAGCGTCATCGTATCAAATTTGTCCCGACGGGCCCCGGCCCAGGAGCCCCTGCCGCCGGAAGCTGAAGCAGCCCTCGGCGCCGACGATGACGTGGTCGAGAAGCGGGATGCCCAGGACGAGGCCGGCTTGCTCGAGACGCCGGGTGGTCTCGCGGTCCTCGGGGGAGGGGCGCACCAGGCCGGACGGATGGTTGTGGGCGACGATGAGCCCCGCGGCGCGGCGCTCCAGGGCGGGGGCGAAGACCTCGCGGGGGTGGACGAGCGCGGCGGTGAGGGTCCCCACCGAGACGATCTCCCTGTAAATTAGACGGTTCGCGGCGTCGAGATAAAGACCGACAAAGTGCTCCTTGCGCTCGTAGCGGATGTCGGTCAGCTCGCGCAGGACCGCCTCCGGATCCTGAAGGTACGGCGGAAGGCGCGGGCCCCGCATGTCAGGAGCCCGCGAGCGCGCGCCGCAAAAGCGCGCGCTCCTCCTTCACCCGCGCCTTGGCCTGCGCGAGCGCAGCCTCGGCGCGCGCCTTCTCGCCGGCGTCGCCCCCGCGCTCCGCGCGCGCGAGCGCCCGCCGCGCCCGGCGCACGGCCAGGAGCTCCCGGTGGATGGACTCCTTCAGCTCGGCGACGGAGCTCGGCTTCTCGCCGGCGGCGCCCCGTACCGGCGCCGCGAGGAGGCACAGCCCCAGGAGCGCGGCCCTCACCGCCCTCCTCCCGGCACGGAGTCCGCGACGCGGCGCAGTTCCTCCAGCGGCATGCGGCCGAGCAAGGCGAAGCCCTCTCCGTCCTCCCATTCGAGAAGCGTGCCGTCGGGAGTCCAGGAAAGGCGCGCCGGGCCGCGGCGAAGCGCCGCGGGCTGGGCCGGCTGCTCCGACGCCAGGCGCACGCGCCGCGGGTACTGGAACAGCGAGAGCACGTCCATGCCGTCCGAGTAGCGGTAGTGCAGGATGGTCGCTCCCTTGTGGGGCAGGACGTTGACGCTCTCGAAGATATAGCCGGGCGGCAGCCAGGCGGGGGGACGGGGGACGAGGCCCGTGGCCGAGGCGGCCTCCTCCAGGGCGAGATAGTCGGGACGAAGGCCGCTGTCGAGCATGCGCGCGCCCGGCGGGACGCGGAAGGCGAAGCTCTCCGCGTCCACGCGCGCGGGGAAGGCGACGCGCAGGTAGCGCATCGACGAGAGCTCGGCGCCGTCCGGCCCGAAGTTCCGGCGCCGGAGCGCCATGCCGCGCTTCTGGTCGAGCCAGAGCCTCTGGACGACGCGGCCGCCCCGGCGCGCGCGCACCTCGACCACGTCGCAGAGGCGTCCGGCGGCCTCCTCCCGCCCGACCCGTCGGAGCTCGTAGTTGCGCGCGAGCAGGGCCAGCTCCTCGTCCGGGTCGATGAGCTTGTAGTCCGGGTCCGCCGGCTCGCCCCGCCACACCGAGCGGCGCCGCCGGTCGTAGACCCACTCCCGCCCGCCTTCGGCGACCACGCTCGCGACCAGGAAGCCCCGGCCGTCGGCGATGTCGCGCCGGTAGCGCTGCGGCGACTCGTAGACCACGTCGACCAGGCTGCGGCGGAGGACGCCGCCCGCCCGGGTCTCCACGAGCGCCTGCCCCTGGTAGGGCGTCGCGGCGCCGGCCAGGCTCCGCCGGAGGACCGCCATGGCGTCGTCTTGCGCGTGGACGCGCGCGGCGCAGAGGACGGCGAGGAGCGCCGGGCTAAAAGACATCGCGCTCCCCCGTCGCGCCGGCCAGCTGGTCGGGCATGCGCGTCTCGAGCTCGTCGGGAGCCGAGAGCGGCAAGGTCCGGGCGTACTGCTGATGCGCGGCGATGAGGAGATCCAGCGGGACCTCGATCTTGGCCTCGAGCGGCGCGGGGCCCCGCGCCCCAAGGAAGAGCGCCGCCGCGGCCGCGGCGGCGGCCAGCGCCGCCGGCGCCAGCCCGGCCGCGGCGAGGCGCTCGCGCCAGCCAGGACGGCGAGCCGCGTCCGCCTCGCGAGCCATGGCCACGAGCGCCGCGCGCAGCTCCCGCGGCATGGGGGGGACCGGCAGGAGCTCCGCGCGCAGCCGCGTCCGCTCGGCCGAGCCCGCCTCGGCCGAGCAAGCGGCGCAGCCGGAGAGGTGGGCGCGGGCCCGCTCCAGGAAGGAAGCTCCGCCCTCGCCGTGGAGGCTGTCGCAGACCTCTTCCCAGCTCAGGCAGCTCATCGCTCCTCCAGCTCCGCGCACAGGAGCTCGCGCAGCGCCGAGCGGGCGCGGCTCACGCGGGAGCGGACGGTGCCCAGCGGCAGCTCCAGCGCGCGGCTGACGTCCTGATAGCTCCATTCCTCGACGTCGCACAGGAGCAGGACGGCCCGGTGCTCCTCGCTCAGGCTCGCCAGGGCGCAGCGCACCCGCGCCGAGACGTCCCGCCTGGCCAAAGTCTCGAGCGTCCCGTCCTCGCCGTCGGCCACGCGCTCCGCGAGGCCCGCGCCCTTCTCGTCGCCGTCCAGCGGCGCGTCCAGCGAGAGCTGGCGCCGCGCCGCGAAGCGGCGCCGGCCGTCCCGGTAGACGTTGCGCAGGATGGCGAAGAACCAGGCGTCCAGCGGCTGCGCCGGGTCGTAGCGGTCCCAGCGCTCCAAGAGGCGCCGAAACGATTCCTGCACCAGGTCCTTCGCGTCGTCCATGTTGCCGCAGAGGCGGTAGGCGAACTGAAAGGCCCGTTCCCCATGGCTTTCGACGAACCGCTCGAAGCTTTCCGCCAGCACCAGACCTCCGCCGCCAATCCTGTACGCACGAGGCCCGAAAAAGTTCCCTTCCGGGAACGGCGGCATTGTCCCACGCCCCGCCCGCGACGACTAGGGCCGCGCGGCCGCCGCCCGCGGGGGTCCGCCGGCCCCGTTTGCTAAGATGGGTCGGATGTACCCGATCCTGGCGTGCTTGGGCCCGTATTGTCTGCGCACGACCGGCGTCTTCACGGGCTCGGCCGCCTTCTGCGCGTTCCTATATATGCGGGCCTGCCGGCGCCGGGCCGGCTTGAGCTTGGAGCGGCTTTGGGAGCTGACCTTGCGCCTGGCCGCGGCCTGCTTCGTCGGCGCGGCGGCGGCGGACGCCCTCTTCTTCGGCGGCCTGCGCGCGCTGCTGCGGGGGCAGGCCTCGCAAAACGGCCTCTTCTACGGCTCCTTCTGGGCGAGCGTAGGGACCGCGGCGCTCTTCTGCCGAGCCCGGGGCCTCGACCCGGCGCCGCTTTGCGACGTGCTGGCGGAGGCGGCCACGCTGGGCCTCGCCATCAAGCGCTGGGGCTGCCTCCTCAACGGCTGTTGCCGCGGCGTGCCCGCGCGCGCGCCTTGGGCGCTGGCCTTCACCGACCCCGCCTCCCGCGTGCCGCGGGCCCTGCTGGGCGTGCCGCTGCACCCGGTCCAAGCCTATGAAGCCCTCCTCTGCCTGGCCCTCTTCGCGGCGGGCCGGACCGTCCTCCGAGAGCGGCTCGCGCGGCCGGGCGCCAGCTTCGCCTACCACGCCGCGGGCTACGCCTTGATCCGGCTGGCGCTCGAGCCCTTTCGCGCCGCGACGCCCGGCCTCCTGGACGCCGGCCTCGGCACCGCGCAGTGGCTCTCTTTGGCCAGCGGGGCGGGAGCCCTCCTGCTGAGCCGGCGCTGGCGGCGGGCGTGAGCGAGCGGGCCTGGCGGCGGGCCTACTTTCTCGCCATCGGGGCCGCTTTCGCGCTGGTCGCCTGGTCGCAGTCCGAGCTGCTCGCGCGCTTTTTAGAGGACAGCGCCCGGCGCATCGCCCGCGGAGGCGCGGCGCGCTGGCGCACCGTCGCCGAGGACGGGCTCTTCTGGGCGATGGTGGCCTGGTCCTGGCTTCTCGTCGCCGCGCGCCCCCGGCCCCGAAGCGACCCCTACCTCCTCGCCGCCGCCGCGGCGGCCGGCTGGACGGTGGAGGCGTGGGGCACGCGCTCGGGGCTCTGGTCCTACTACACGGGACAGACGCCGCCGCCTTGGATCCTGGTCGCTTGGACCGCGGGAGCGCTCGTGGTCGCGCGCCTGGCCGAGACCCCGAGCCCGGTCTGGGCCCGCGTCCCGGGAGGAAGCTGGCGTCCCGTTTTCTGGGGCTTCCTCGCCGCGGCGCAGGCGATGGGGCTCCCCTTCGTCTGGAGCCGCTCGCCCGCCGCGGGGACCGCGCTCCTCCTCGGCCTCGGCGCCTTCCTCGCCTGGCGGCCGCGCCCCGAGCGCGACGGCCCCGCCCTCGCCGCCGGCTTCGTCTGCGTCCTCTTCGCCGACCTCTGGGGCACGACGAACTCCTGCTACCGCTACCATTGCCAGGACGGCTCGCTGGTCGGGATCGCGCGGGGGATCCTCTTCGGCGCCCTTTTCGACTCACTGGTCGTCGCCGCGATATTGAAGGCGCTGCGCATCTAGGCCCTTTGGCCCTTGCGCGCCCCCGGTCCGAATGCCTAACCTACATGCAGCCGTCACATGAACAGGGTGCCCATGAGAAAGTCCATTCCCGCCTGCGTGCTAGCGCTTTCCGCCGCGGCGCTGACGCTATTCTCCGTCTCGCCCCGCGACGCCGCGAGCCAGTCGACCGGCTCGGGCGGCAGCACCACGATCGGCGGCAGCACCGCCTCCGGCGGCAGCACGACGCCCTCCAACCCCACGGGCTACGGCAGCTTCAGCAACACCCCGCCCAACACCTACGACGCCGGCTACCACGACGGCGCCCAGGCGGCTACCCAGGCGACCATCGGCACCGCCCAGGCGGCGGCGGCCTCCACGGTTCCCACGACCGACACGAGCAGCAGCTCGAGCAGCGGGTGCAGCTGATATGCGCGCGAGACTCCTCCCCTACGCGGCGCTGACCGTTTCCGCGGCCCTGGTGGCCCTCTTCTCCGTCTCCCCGCGCGAGGCCGTGAGCCAGTCGACCGGCTCGGGCGGGAGCACGTCGATCGGCGGCAGCACCTCGAGCGGGAGCACCTCCACGGGAGGCACCACCGGCGGCACTTGGGGCGGCCCCGTGCAGGGACCCGGCTCGCCGGGAAGCGGCACGACGGCCAGCGGAGGGGCCGCCGGCGGCGGCACCGGGTCGGGCTCTTCCAACAATTACAGCACGGGCTACGCGGACGGCGCGGCGGCCGCGCAAGCGGCCGCGGCCAACGCCGCGGCGGTGCAGGTGCAGGGCACGTCCCCGACCAACCTCACCGACACCGGCAGCTCGAGCAGCGGCTGCTCCTAGGCGCCGGCTTCACATCGTCCGCTGGCTTTTGATTCCCTTGCGCTGGCTGATCGTGTCCTCGTAGCCGTCCTTGTAGCCGCGCCAGTAATCGTTGTTGTTGGTCACCGTCTCGGGAATGCCCGGGATGGGCGGCAGATCGAGCTTTCCGCCCGGCGATAGGTCGCCCGCCAGCCCCAGGAGCGGCGTCAGGTTGGTGCCCGGCGTGACCGCGGACATCGCCTGCGTGGGCAGCTGGGTGAGGACCATCGTGAACATCTCGGAGAAGGGCTTCGAGGCCACCGGGTCGATCATCAAGGTGTGGAGGAGCTCGGTGTAGACGGCCGCGGGAGGGGGGTTGCGCAGGACCTCGACGCCCATGCCGATGCCCGCGCGCCACATGGCCGGGTCGGCGCTGTAGCGGCGCACCATGTCCTTGACCTCGGGAAGAGCGACCGCGCCCCGGATCCAGTTGTGGAGGTTCTTGTCCTTCTTGTACTGCTCCTTGAGCGCGCGCAGGCGCGGCGAGGAGCGGATCTCCTTGACCAGCTTGTCCACCACCGGATACTTCTTCTTGTACTTGTCGCCGACGGTGGTGATGCGGTTGCGCTGGGACTGGATGTCCGTCGCGTGGTCCTCCGCGAACTTGCGCTCGCGCTCGGCGTCGGCGTCGGCCCGCGATGTGCCCCGGGACTCGCGGACGATGCCCGGCAGGTCGCTGCTGTAGACCGACGGCGACCTCGGGGAGCCGCCGTCCGAAGGAGAGGGCGAGAGCGGCGCGTCCGGGCGGGGAGCCTGCGCCAGGTCGAAGCCCGTGCGGCCGATGGGAGAATCCTCGCGCTCGCCGCGGATGCCGAAGCGCCACCAAGCCCAGAGGCTCGCGCCGATCACCGCGAGGAAGAAAGCCCATATCAGCGGGAACCCCGAGGATTTGCGCAGGGAGGAGGACATTCCGAAAAATGTATCAGGGGGGCATGTCGAAGTCAAGGACGGCGCCTTCCTTGACCGGCCGGGGGGGCGCGGTTAAACTGGAGCCCATGCTGGAGTGGGCCTCGCTCGCGCTGGGAGGCTGCCTGCTCGCCTCGGCCTATTGGCCGGGGGGAAGGGCGGCGGCCGCCTGGGTCGCCTTCCTGCCCTTCCTGTGGGCCATCCGCGGGCGCCGTCCCGTCGCGGCGTTCCTGCGCGGCTGGGCGTTCGGGGCCGCCGCCTGGACGGCTGGCATGCACTGGATGCTCCAGCCCATGCGCGAGTACCTGCGCGTGGGGCCGGCGGCCGGGCTTTTCCTCTTCGCTTTGACCTGGTCCTTCCACGGCTCGGTGTTCGGCCTCGCGGCCTGGGCCTGCGCCCGCGCCGCGCGCCCCGTGGGGCGGGCTTTGGGCCTGGACGACGCCCGGGCCTTGGCCCTGGTCTTCGTGCCCATCGCCGTGGCGGGGGAAGGGTTCTTTCCCATGCTCATGCCGACGACCTTGGCGCTGAGCCAGCACAACCACCTGCCCGCGCTGCAGTCGATGGAGCTCTTCGGCGCCGCGGGCCTGGCCTGGCTCCTGGCCGGCTTCAACGCGGCGCTGTTTCTCGCGATCCAATCGAAAGGCCGCGTCCTGAGGCCGCTGGGCGCGCTGCTGGCGCTGGCGCTCGCCAACGAGGCCTACGGCCGGGCGCGCATCGCCCAGATCGACGCCGCGACGGCGGCGGCCCTCGCCCGCGCGCCGCTGCGCGTGGGGATCGTCCAGGCCGCGATCCCCTCGGGACCTCCGCGCTGGACGGGCTCCATGCTGGTGGCGCAGGGAGGGCTGACGAGCGGCCTCCTGGCCCGAGGCCCCCTCGATCTCGTGGTCTGGCCGGAGTCCACCTTCGGGGCCCCGCTGGAGTACGAGCGCCGCGAGCAAGACGCGGGCGCGCCGACCATAGACGGCTGGCCGGTGGAACGCTTTCTCCGCGCGGCGGTCCCCTACGCCGTGCCCATGCTCCTGAATACCCGCGGCATCGCCCGCGGCGCGGGACAGGGCCCCCAAGAAGGCTACAACGTGGCTTTCCTCGCCGGCGCGGACAAGCGCCTCCTCGGATTGACCGAGAAGCGGGTGCTCTTCCCCTTCGGCGAATTCGTCCCGGGCGCCCGGCGCTGGCCGATCTTGTATCGGCTTTCCCCGCGCAGCGCCCGCCTGTCTCGAGGACGCTCTCGGCTCCTCGAGACTCCCTCCGGCGCGCGCTTCGGCGTGCTCATCTGCTACGAGGACCTCCTCGCGGACGAGGCCCGCGACCTCGCGCGCCGGGGCGCCCAGTTCCTCGTGACCATGACCGACGACGCCTGGTTCCGGGGGATGGGCCCCGACCAGCACCTGATGGGCGCCCTGCCGCGGGCCATCGAGAGCCGCCTCTTCGTCGTGCGCGCGGCGAACTACGGCATCAGCGCGATCATCGACCCGGCCGGGCGGGTGCTGGACGCCGTTCCCGCCGGCGCGCGCGGGACGGTCCGGGGCGCGGTCGCGGCGCTCGAGGCGCGCACGCCCTTCCTCCGCGTGGGCCGCGCGCCGTACTGGGCGGCTTTGGTCCTCCTAATCGCGCTCCTGGCTTTCGCCGCGCGCCTTGACGCGCGCCGCGCGCCGCCGCTACACTCGGGAAGATGAACGCGGCGGCGGCCGGGGCGCTGGCTCTCCTGGGCGGCTGCCTGCACGGCTCGGGCTACCTCCCCGGGGGCGCCGCCTGGACCTCCTGGGTCGCGTTCGTCCCGCTCTTGTGGGCCATGGGCCGCCGGAACGCGACCTGGGCGTTTTGGCTGGCGCTCGTCTTCGGCTCCTCGGCGTGGATGACCGCGCTCTTCTGGATGGGCGGCCCGATCCGGGACTTCCTAGGTCTCGGCGCGCCGGCCGCGGCGGCGCTCTACCTCGCGGTCTGGTGCTACCACGGCCTGATGTTCTCCGCCGCCGCCTGGCTCGCCGTCCGGGTGGGGCGGGCCGCCGCGCGGCGCTTCGGCCTGGCGCACGAGACGGGCGTCGCCCTCGCCTTCGTTCCCGCCTTGGCCGCGGCCGAGGGCTTCTATCCGACGATATTTCCCGGCTGCGTGGCCTACAGCCAGCACGCCTGGCTCGCGGGGCGCCAGTCCTTGGACCTCTTCGGCACCGCGGGCGTCGCCTGGCTCGTCTACGGCTTCAACGCCGCGCTCTACGCCGCGCTGCGCGCGCGCAAGGACGAGCGGCGCGATCCCGCCGCGCGCCGCGCGCTCGCCGTCTTCGTCCTCCTGGCGGCGGCCAACGAAGGCTACGGCTTGGTCCGGCTCCGGCAGGTGGAAGCCCGGGCGCGAGCGGCGGCCGCGAGACCGCTGCGCGTGGGCTTCGTCCAAGGCGCGATCGCCGGCGCCGCGCGCGGCGAGGACGCCCTGCGGGCGCAAGGGCGGCTGACCTCGGAGATCTTGAAGCGCTCGAAGGTGGACCTCGTGGTCTGGCCGGAGTCGACCTTCGGCTACACCATCGAGTACGACCGCGCGGCCAAGGAGCCGCGCCCGACGGTCGACGGCCGGCCGCTCGAGGACTTCCTCAAGGACGACATCCCCTATCCCGTGGCCATGCTCTTCAATACCCGCGGCCGGGATCGCTCCGCGCCATCCTCGAAGGGCGGCCCCGAGGAGGGCTACAACATCGCCTTCCTGAGCGGCCCCGGCAAGGAGTTCCTCGGCGTCTCCGAGAAGACCGAGCTCTTCCCGTTCGGCGAGTTCATCCCGCTCGGGAACCTCTTTCCTGGGTTCTACTCGGCCAGCCCGCGCTCCTACCGGCTCTCGCGCGGAGCCACGGTGCAGCCGCTGGGCCCCGAGGGGGGCATGCGCCTGGGCGCCCTCATGTGCTACGAGGACCTCAAGCCCCGGACCGCGCGGGTGCAGGCGCGCAAGGGCGCGAACCTCCTGGTGAGCCTCGTGGAAGGCAGCTGGTTCAAGGGCACCGGAGGCGAGCAGCACCTCCAGTTCAGCACCGCCCGCGCCATCGAGAACCGCCGCGCTCTCCTGCGCGTGGCGAACTACGGCGTGAGCGCGGTCGTCGATCCCGCCGGGCGGGTGACGGCGCGGCTGCCCTCGGGCGAGCCCGCGTCGATGGTCGCGGCCGTTCCGCTCATGGAAGGCCGCACCCTGGCGAACGTCCTCGGCCGCGCCCTATACTACCTCGCCGCGGCGGCGCTCGCCGCGCTGGCCTGGCTCTCGAGGCCTCTGGCATGAACGAGCTCTCGGAATTGACGTGCGGCTCCTTGGGGCGCTGGACCCGCTACCGCTGGTGCCTGCGGGCCTCGCTGGGCCCGGACGCCTTCTCGCTCCGGACCCAATGGCTGCCTCCGCCGTTTCGG
>DATLOS010000463.1:0-11991 GCA_035536155.1 Elusimicrobiota bacterium | reverse complement strand
CACGGTGGCGGAGGCGGGCAAGGGCATGTACCGCGTCTGCGCCGATTTCAAGACCGCGAAGGGCGGCAGCGCCGACGTCGATTTCCTCGTCCGGGGCTCGAGCGACGGTTGGGACGTCAAGCGGGCCATCCTGCACTCGGTGGACGGTCAGGAACGCGCCGCCGCCGCCGCGGCCCCGGCCCCGGCCGCGCGCGGGGAGTTCAAGAAGGTGAACCTGCCCGGCTACTCCGACAAGCAGCAGCAGGGGATGCCCCCGGGCGCGGCGGCTGCCGCGGGCCAGATGCCCGTCCAGATGCCGCAGCTGCCGCCGGGGGTCTCCATCCCGGGCATGGGCGGCCAGCAGCAACCGCAAGGCAACCAGCAGTGATTTGATATACTTCTCTTCCCCGGATGCCGATCACTAGACAAGACCTCGCCAAGCTGGCCGACCTGCAGGAGCAGGATCGCCGCATCGACGTCCTCGCGGCTGCGCTGGCGTTGGTCCCCCAGGACATCGCCGCCCTGCGCGGGGAGCTCGACTCGGAGAAGGGCCGCCTCGCCGCGCATAAGGACAAGGCCACCCAGACCCAGCTGCGCAAGAAGGAGAAGGAGCTCGAGCTCGCCAAGCAGGAAGAGCTCATCCGCAAGCACACCAGCGACCTGAACCAGGTCAAGACGAACGAGGCCTTCAAGGCGCTCCAGGGCGAGATCGACCGCGCCAAGGTCCAGGCCGGCGAGCTGGAGACGCAGATCCTGGTCATCATGGAGGAGGCCGACGCCCTCGTCCAGGACGAGAAGAAGCTGAAGGCCGACTTCGCCCGCGCCGAGGCCGACGTGAACTCCCGGGTCGGCGTCCTCGAGGCGCGCAAGAGCGAGCAGGAGGCCCAGCTCGCCGCGGAGAAGTCGCGCCGCGAGTCCATGACCCAGGGCATCGCCGCCGAGGTCATCTCCCTCTACGAGCAGACGCGCAAGCGCCGCAAGGGCATCGGCCTCTCCAAGCTCAAGGGCAACGTCTGCGAGGCCTGCCACATGACCCTGCCCCCGCAAGTCGTCATCAACGTCGCCAAGGGAACGACCCTCATCACCTGCGACAGCTGCCAGCGCATCCTCTTCAGCACCGATCCCGCCCCCGGGGCCCCCAAAGGCGCCTCCGCGCCGGCGGCGTGACGCTTCTCTTCTATATCGACGGCGCCTGCCGGGGAAACCCGGGGCCCAGCTCGGTCGGGGTCGTGGTCCAGGACGCGGACGGCAAGGTCATCAAGGAGCACGGCCGGGCCATCGGCGTGGGCACCAACAACGTAGCCGAGTACACCGCCCTCTCCGACGCCCTCGGCCTGGCCAAGGAGCTGGGCGGCCGGCGCTTGAAGATCCACTCCGACTCCCAGCTGCTGGTTCGCCAGTTCAACGGCCAATACCGGGTCAAGAACCCGGCCCTCTTCGACAAGCTGACCCGCATCCAGCAAATGCGCCGGGACTTCGAGTCGGTGGAGCTCGTCCACGTGCCGCGGGAGCAGAACCGCCTGGCCGACAAGCTCGCCAACCAGGCCCTGGATGCCGTCGGCGCGTAGCGCTATAATCTTCTTGGGACGGCCGGAGGATCGCCTTTCCGCCCTCGCGGCGGGGGGGAGGAACTTCCGAACTCCATAGGACGCGGTGCCCGTCGAAAGCCGGGACAACCCGCGCGTAAGCGCGGGATGATGGAAAGTGCCACAGAGAACATACCGCCTCCGCTCTTTCGGGAGCGGGGGTAAGGGTGAAAAGGCGGGTTAAGAGCCCACCGCTCCGAGGGCGACCTCGGGGGCTAGGTAAACCCCACCGGGAGCAAGGCAATAGGGCGCGAGCGCGGTCCGCGCGTGTCTCCGAAAGGAGGCGAGCGTCCGGTAGCTGCATCAGAGAAATGATCCTCACGCGGCTCCCTAAAGGAGCGGCGACAGAATTCGGGGTACAGGCCGTCCCACTATTTTTATTGGCCGCGGCGCTCGCGGCCTGCTCGCCCGCGTACGTCCTGAGCTCGTGGGCGGGCCAGCGCCGGCTGATGTCCGGCCGGCGTCCGATCGACGCGGTCCTGGCCGACCCCGCGACGGGCTCCGCGCTGCGCGCTCGCCTGGAGCTCGCCCGCGCCGCGCGCGCCTTCGGGCGGGAGCGGATGGCCTTGCCGCCGTCCTCCAATTACGCCGACTTCGTGGACGTGGGCCGGCCCTTCGTCACCATGATCGTCTCCGCGAGCCCAAAGACCGAGCTGCGGGCCTACACTTGGTGGTTTCCGGTCGTGGGCCGGGTGCCCTACAAGGGATTTTTCGACGAGAAAGGCGCCCGCGCGGAGGCGGACAGGCTGCGCCGCGCGGGCTACGACGTCCACTTGGGCGGAGCGCGCGCCTACAGCACGCTGGGCTGGTGGAAGGACCCGCTCCTCTCCACCATGCTCGACGACTCGGCCGGCGGCCTGGCGGAGACCTTGCTCCACGAGCTGGCGCACGGGGCGGCCTATTTCCCCGGGCAGGGGGACTTCAACGAGTCGCTGGCGACCTATGCGGGAGAAAGGGGCGCGGAGGAGTTCCTCGCGGCGCATTTCGGGGCGCAATCGCCCGAGCTGCGGTCCTACCTGAAGGAGCGGGAGCAGGCGGAGCGGGAGGGCGAGCGCGTCGAGAAGCTGTATCGCGACCTCGCGGCGCTCTACGGCTCCGCGATCCCCGAGACGGAGAAGCTCGCGCGCCGCGAGCCGCTCCTCGAGGCCGCGCGCAAGGACCTCGACGCGATCGCCGGAAAGCCCGGGGCCTGGCCTCCGCTCGACAACGCGGTCGTCCTCGCCGCTCGCCGCTACCGGACGGATCTGGGCGCGTTCCGAGCGCTCCATGACTCGCTCGGAGGCGACTGGGGACGCTTCTGGGAGCGCGTGCGCGCGCTCGACAAGAGGCGCCCGTGGGAGTCGCTCGCTCGTCGGTAGGACGGCCCTTTGGGTCTTGACATGGCCAGGCGGCGGAGCTATATGCCGGTATGCCGCGATGCGACGCCGAGAAGAGAGAGCCGCGCGCGATGCGCCGCGCGTTCCCCGCGGAGGCGGGGATGTGGGCGCTTTGGGACGCGGCCCGCTTCGCCCGGGTGCGGGACTACCGCGCCTGGAAGCGTGAGCTCCTCCACGAGGCGGACCTGCTGCGGCACGTCGCGGCCGGGGTCCTGGTCCCGGTAAACATCTCCTCCGAGTCCGGCTGCGAGTTCGAGGTGCGGGCGGGCCTTCCCGGGAGCGCGCGGGCGACTATCCGGGAGAGGGAGTCCCAGTTCTGCGCCGCGTCCTCGGCGCCCTTCCTCTTGGCCTCGTCCGGCGAGGCCTGCCTGAGCGCGATCGGAGACGTCGGGCTCGGGCTCGAGGAGAGCGTCGCGCGCATCCCGCTTCCCGCGGGCCGCTACTCGGCGGTCGTCCACCTCCTGGATTGGCGCAAGGAGCTCGCCGGAGGCGACGCGGACGCGGTGCGGCGGCCCGGCGCTTTGCCCGATTTCCTGATCCTGCTCAACCCGGCCGCCGCCGGGTTCCGGCCTCCGCCGACCCTCGACACCTTCCGCCAGGACGGCCCGCCGCCGACCAACCCCGAGCTCCTGGCGGCGATCTCGCACGCCCGCGCGAAGAGCTACGACGCTTTCCTGAGCATCCTCAAGGTCATGATGCGCAGCACCGTGATCCTGGGCGCCCAAAAGGGCGTGGAGAGCGCGTCGCTCTCGGTCCCGCTTCCCGAGGACGTCGAGGTGCCGCTCCTGGCGGTCCAGGCGCACGGGGGCAAGAAGATGCTGGCGGTGTTCACCGACCTCCAGGCCCTCGAGGCCCGCCGGCCCGGCTGCGGCTGGGTCGCCATGGCCGGCGGCGACGCTTTGCTCCACGCGCTCAAGGCCAATTTCGACGGCATCATCCTCAACCCCGCGGGCCCCGGCCTCGAGGTCCCGCGCGCCGTCCTCGCCCGCGCCGTCTAGCCCCGGCCTTTTGTAGAATCCCCGGAGTGAGCTTCCCCATCCACCGCCCGCGGCGTCTGCGCCGCTCTCCGGGCCTGCGCGCCTTGGTGCGCGAGACGGCCCTGGCCCCGGACGACTTCGTCATGCCCCTCTTCGTGCGTCCGGGCCGGGGCGTCGAGAAGCCCATCTCCTCGATGCCGGGCCACGCCCAGCTCTCCGTCGACAAGCTCCCGGCCAAGGCCAAGGAGCTGCGCAAGGCGGGCGTGCCGGCGGTCATCCTCTTCGGCATCCCGGAAAAGAAGGATGGCCGGGCCTCGGGAGCCTGGGCCAAGGACGGCATCGTCCAGCTCGCGGCGCGCGCCATGAAGGACGCGGTCCCGGACCTCGTGGTCATGGCCGACCTCTGCTTCTGCGAGTACACCGACCACGGCCATTGCGGCGTGATCCGCAAGGGCGACGGGGGCTTCATCCTCGACAACGACCCGACCTTGGACCTGGTCGCCAAGACCGCCGCCAGCCAGGCCGCGGCGGGGGCCGACGTGATCGCCCCGAGCGGCATGGCCGACGGGCAGGTCGGCGTCATCCGCGCCGCGCTCGACCGCGCGGGCTCCAAGGATTCCGCGATCCTGGCCTACGCGGTGAAGTACGCGAGCGCGTTCTACGGCCCGTTCCGCGAGGCCGCCGAGTCGCCGCCGCAGTTCGGCGACCGCTCGACCTACCAGATGGACCCGGCCAACGCCCGCGAGGCCGTGCGCGAGGCCGCTTTGGACGTCGAAGAGGGCGCCGACATGTTGATGGTCAAGCCGGCCCTGCCCTATCTCGACGTCTTGGCGGAGGTCCGGCGGCGCTTCGGCCTGCCCACGGCGGCCTACAGCGTGTCCGGAGAATACTCGATGATCATGGCCGCGGCGCAGAAGGGCTGGATCGACGAGCGCAAGATCGCTTTGGAGGCGCTGACCTCCATCAAGAGAGCCGGGGCGGATTTCATCCTCACCTACCACGCCCTGGCGGCCGCGAGGTGGCTGGCATGATCAAGTCCAAGGCTCTTTTCAAGGATTCCTCCGCCGTCCTGGCCGGAGGGGTGAACTCGCCCGTGCGCGCTTTCCGCGCCGTCGGCGGCACGCCCATCTTCCTGCGCTCCGGCTCCGGCGCGCACATCCAGGACGCCGACGGGCGGCGCTACATCGACTATTGCCTCTCCTGGGGGCCGCTGATACTGGGCCACGCGCACCCCAAGGTCGTCGCGGCGGCGCATGCCGCGCTCAAGGCGGGCTCGAGCTTCGGCGCGCCGACCGAGGGCGAGCTCCGCCTCGCGGAGGCGATCCAGGCCGCCCTGCCCTCGATGCAGCGTATGCGCTTCACGAGTTCGGGCACCGAGGCGGTCATGAGCGCGATCCGCGTGGCGCGGGCCTTCACCGGCCGCGACCTCATCGTGAAGTTCGCGGGCGGCTACCACGGGCACGTCGACAGCCTGCTCGTGGCGGCCGGCTCCGGCGCGACGACTTTGGGACGACCGGACTCGGCGGGGGTCCCGAAGGCCTGGGCCGAGACCACCTTGACCGTGCCCTACAACGACGCGAAGGCGCTGGCCGAGGCCTTCCGGAAGTGGGGCCGGCGCATCGCGGCCGTGATCGTCGAGCCGGTGGCCGCGAACATGGGCGTGGTGCCGCCGGAGGAAGGCTTCCTCGAGGCCGCGCGGACGCTCACCAAGAAGCACAAGAGCTTGCTGATCTTCGACGAGGTCGTCACGGGCTTCCGCCTCTTCTACGGCGGCGCGCAGACCGCGATGAAGATCGCCCCGGACCTCACCTGCTTGGGCAAGATCATCGGCGGAGGCTTTCCTCTCGGCGCCTATGGCGGCCGGCGCGATATTATGGATCTCGTGGCGCCGCTGGGCCCGGTCTATCAGGCGGGCACGCTCTCGGGAAACCCGGTGGCCACCGCGGCCGGCCTGGCGACCCTGGACGTTCTCCGGGAGGAGAAGCCTTACGCGCGCATGGCCCAGCTCACGGCGGTGCTGGTGATGGAGCTGCGCGGGATGGCCCGGATCGCCTCCCTGCCCGTGACGGTGAACCACATGGCCTCGATGCTGACCGTGTTCTTCACCGGCGACGAGGTGCGCGACTACGCCTCCGCGAAGACCGCCGACGCCAAGGCCTACGCCCGCTTCTTCCACGCGCTCCTCGCCCGGGGCGTCTACTTCCCGCCGGCGCAGTTCGAGGCGGCGATGCTCTCCTCGAAGCACTCCGCGGCGGACGTCGAGCGCACCCTCGACGCGGCCGCCCGCGCCTTCAAGCGCTTGTGACCGACGCGCGGGAGCTGGGCCGCACCGGCATCCGCGTCTATCCGGTCGGCCTCGGCGCCATGCCGCTCTCCATCCAGGGGCGCCCCGACGAGGCGCGCGCGATGGAGACCCTGCGCGCGGCCCTCGACGTCGGGGTGAACTTCATCGACACCGCGAACGTCTACTGCGAGGGCGAGGGCGACGTCGGCCGCAACGAGCGCCTCATCCGAACGGCGCTCGAGGCCGCCGGGAGGGTCAAGTCGGTCACCGTGGCCACCAAGGGCGGCCTGGCGCGGCCCAACGGGGCGTGGACCAACGACGCCCGGCCGGCCAGCCTACGCCGCTCCTGCGAGGACAGCCTGCGCGCGCTCAAGGTCGAGGCGATCGTGCTTTACCAGCTGCACGCCCCGGATCCCAAGGTCCCATTCGAGGATTCGGTCGGAGAGCTTGCGCGCCTCAAGGAGGAGGGGAAGATCCTGCACGTCGGCCTCTCCAACGTCGACGCGGCCCAGCTCGAGCGCGCGCAGAAGATCGCGCGCATCGAGTCGGTGCAGAACCGCTGCAATCCCTTCGACGCGAGCGACTACGGCGGGATCGTCCGCGCGTGCGAGAGTCAAGGCGTGAGCTATCTGCCTTACAGCACCGTGGGCGGCTTCCGTTCGCAGCAAAGGGTCGGCGACCACCCGGTACTGCTGGAGATCGGCCGCAAGCACGGGGCGAGCCCTTACGCGGTCACCGTGGCCTGGCACCTGCGCAAGAGCCCCAGCGTGATCCCGATCCCGGGCGCCAGCCGCCCGGAGTCGATCCGGGACAGCGCGGCGGCCGCGCGCCTCGAGCTGGGCGACGCCGATATGCTCGCCATCGACTCCCTCGGAAAATGAGCGTCGGGGCATTTCCCGCGGGCGTCGGCGTCGGCCTCGCCATCGCGGTTCCGGTCGGGCCCATCGGGATTCTCTGCATCCGGCGGAGCCTCGCCTACGGCCGGGCCTCGGGCTTCGCCACCGGGATGTCGGCCGCGACGGCCGACCTGATCTACGGCAGCCTGGCCGCGCTCGGAGCGGGCTTGATCCCGGAGGCTTGGATCGGCCATCACGGGTTCCTCCGGATCGTGGGCGGCCTGCTCCTCGTCGGCCTGGGCGCGAAGATCGTCCGCTCCCACCCGGAGGAGCACTCTCCCCGCGTCGGCCACGGAAGCCTGCTCGCCGACTACTTCTCCACGCTGCTGTTGACCATGACTAACCCCGGCACGTTGTTCGCCTTCACCGCCATCTTCGCGAGCCTCGGCTTCACGGGCTTGGCCCAGGAGCCGCGCCGGCTCGTCGGCCTCATGTCGGGCGTGTTTCTCGGCTCCACCTCGTGGTGGCTGATCCTGAGCGGGACCGTGAGCCGCCTGCGCTCCCGCATCCCTCCGCACGCGGTCGAGTGGATCAACCGGATCTCGGGCGCGGCGATCGCCGGGTTCGGGCTCTTGGCGCTTTTTTCCTGAAGTCGTCCCGCTTACCGCGCGTTCTTCTTGGCGGTCCGGATCGAGCCGAGGATCTTGCGGCACTCATTGAAGCGGGACGGCGGGCAGGCGGCCTTGAGCACGCGGCCGCCGAAGCTGAAGTAGAGAAAGCGCATCGGGGTGCAGTTCTTGAGCGGCGGGCAGCCGTTGCCGTAGTAGTAGCCGGTCAAGTCCTTGCGCAGCGGGGTCTGGGAGCAGGCCGCGTCGGGATGGAACATGGGCTTGGCCCCGACGTTGGCGCGCAGCGCGCGCAGACCCGTCTGGGCGACGGCCTGGGCGCTTCCCGGTCCCTCGCGCGTCAACAGGAAGATCAAGTCGTCGGTGATCGCCTTGGAGCCCGCGTTGTCCTTGAGGGCCAGGAGGGGAACCGCCCCGCCCTTGAACGCGCCGGGATCGGCGGCGACGGCGTTGTCGGGAGCGGAGAAGCACAGCGACGCGTCGTAGCTGCAGACCTCGCCGGCCCGGGCGCTCGAAGCCAGCAGCACGGCCGCGAACGCCGCCGCGAGAGCGCCGATCATCGTCTTAGGAGAAGAGCTCATCGAGAAACCCCCGCATCGCGGCCCACGAGCGCCGGTCAGCATCCTTCTTGTACACCGTGCCGAAACCCGGGTCATTGGCGACCGGGTTGGTGAACGCGTGCATCGTCCCGCCGTAGGCGTGAACTTGCCAGTCGGCCTTCGCATCGGTCATTTCCTTGCAGAAAGAGCGCAGCTGGTCGGGGTTGGCCATGGGGTCGTCGTAGCCGTGCAGGGCGAGGACCTTGGCGGAGACCTTCTTCTTGGGCAGGGCCTCGGGCGCGAAGAGGAGGCCGTGAAAGGAGACGACGCCGAGGAGATCCGCGCCGCAGCGCGCGAGATCGAGGGCGCAGAGCCCGCCGAAGCAGAAGCCGATCGCGGCGGCGCGCTTCGCGTCCACCTGGGGGAGCTTCCGGGCGGCCTCGAGGCCGGCCAGGAGCCGGTCGCGGAGCAGGCCGCGGTCCTTCACGAAGGGCTCGATCATCGCGGACTTCTCTTCCTTCGTGTCGACGAGCTTGGCGCCGCCGAAGACGTCGAGAGCGAAGCCGGCATAGCCCAGCTCGGCCAGGCCTTCGGCCTTCTTGCAGGCGAACTCGTCGCGGCCGCCCCAGGCGTGGCAGACCAGCACGAGCGGGCGCTTGCCCGGCTTGGCATCGTCGTAAGCGAAGTGGCCCTTGCAGGCGGCGGCGCCGTGGTCGTATTCGACGGTCTGGGTCTTCATAGGGTCCTCACATCTGCTCCGGGGCCGAGACGCCCAGGAGCCCGAGGCCGTCGGCGATCACCGTTCGCACGCCGTCGCAAAGGGTCAAGCGGGCGGCGGAGAGCTCCTTGGCCGCCGGATCGAGCACGCGGCACTTCTCGTAGAAGGGGTGGTAGAGGCCGGCCAGCTCCATGAGGTAGTTGGCCAGCGGGTGGGGCGAGAGCTCGCGCTCGCACACGCGCAGGACCTCGGGGAAGCCGGCGATCTTTAGAAGCAGCGCCCGCTCGCTCGGCTCCTTGAGAGCCAGAAGGGCGGCGCCGCGGGCCAGCGGCGTACCCGCGGGAAGGACGTTTCGCGTCGCGGCCTCGCGGAAGATGGAGCAGATGCGCGCGTGCACGTACTGCACGTAGTAGACCGGGTTCTCCGAGGACTGCTTGCGGGCGAGCTCCAGGTCGAAGTTCATGTGCGCGTTGGCGGTGCGCAGCGCGAAGAAGAAGCGGCAAGCGTCGAGGCCGGCCTCCTCCACGAGCTCGTTGAGGGTGATGAACTCCCCGGCGCGCTTCGACATCTTCACCTGGACGTTCCCGCGGAAGAGGTGGACCAGCTGGTGGACGATCGCGTGCAAAGTGCCGGGAGGATAGCCCAAGGCGGCGATCGCGGCCTTCATGCGCGGGACGTAGCCGTGGTGGTCGGCGCCCAGGATGTCGATGAGCTCCTTGTGCCCGCGCGAGAGCTTGTCGAGGTGGTAGGCGATGTCCGCGAGGAAGTACGTGGGCAGGCCGTCCTTGCGCACGAGGACCCGGTCCTTGTCGTCCTCCGAGCCCTCGCCCGTCGAGCCCAGCCAGACCGCCCCGTCCTTGTCGTAGACCTTGCCCAGCGACCTGAGCTTGGCCAGCGCCTTGTCGAGCGCCTTGGCGGCGTGGAGCTCGGACTCGCGGAACCAGCGGTCGAAGCGCACGCCGAAGGCCTCCATGTCGCGCTTGTGCTCGCCCAGCATGCGCTCGATGGAGAAGCGGGAGAAGTCCTCGGGCGACCAGCCCGCGGCCTCGGGCGGCGCCGCCGCGGCCACGTCCTTGATGTACTCGCCCTGGTAGCCGTCCTCGGGCAGGGGGACGTCCTTGCCGTGGGCCTGGTCCCAGCGGGCCTTCACCGAGAGGCCGAGCATCTTGACCTGCCGGCCCACGTCGTTGACGTAGTACTCGGCCCAGACCTTGTGCCCGCGCCGGCGCAGGATGCGGGTCAGCGAGTCCCCGAGCGTCGCGGCCCGGCTCGACGCGAGATGGACCGGGCCGGTGGGGTTGGCGGAGACGAACTCGATGAGGATGTCGCGGCGCGCCTCGGGATCGTAGCCGTGGCCGCGCTCGCCCGGGGCCAGCGCGTGCTCCAGATTGGCGCCCAGGGCCATGAGATCGAGCGTGATGTTGACGAAGCCGGGCGGCGCGGGCTCGGCCTTCGCCACGCCGGGGAGCTCGGCTAGCTCGGCCGCGGCCTGCGCCGCGATCTCGAGCGGCTTGCGCTTGAGGACCTTGGCGGCGGCCAGCGGCCACGGGATGCAGACGTCGGCGGCGACGTGCTCGGGCGCCGGGGACATCACGACGGGAGGGGCCTCGCCGCCCTGGGCCTTGGCCCAGTCGTTCAGGACGCGGGCCGCGTCGGCCCGGAGCCGCTCCAGGATCATGCCGCCGCTCTTCCCAGCGTCAGCAGGGCCTTCAGCGCCTCGGGATCGTGCGCCTTGGTGAGGGCGTCTTCCAGGTTGACCACGTTGCTCTTTACCAAGAAGGCGAGGTACTGGTCCATCGATACCATGCCGAACTTCGCGCCGGACTCGATGGCCCCGTAGAGCATGTGGGTCTTGCCCTCGCGGATGATGTTGCCGACCGCCGGGGTGTTCGTCATGATCTCGCGCGCCGCGACCCGGCCTTTCCCGTCCTTGCGCGGCAGGAGGACCTGGCTGACCACGGCCTTGAGCACCGTGGAGACCTGGATGCGGACCTGCTGCTGCTGGTGGGGGGGGAACACGTCGATGATGCGGTCGACGGTGGTCGGGGCGTCGTGGGTGTGGAGAGTCGCGAGGCAGAGGTGGCCGGTCTCGGCCGCCGTGATCGCCAGCGAGATCGTCTCCAGGTCGCGCATCTCGCCGATGAGGATCACGTCGGGGTTCTGGCGCATGGCGTGGCGCAGGGCCTCGGCGAAGGACTTGGTCTGCTGGCCGACCTCGCGCTGGAAGATGACCGAATTCTTGTCCTCGTAGACGAACTCGACGGGGTCCTCGATGGTGAGGATCGTCTTGCGCCGGGTAGAGTTGATGACCTCGACCAGGGAGGCCAGGGTGGTCGACTTTCCCGAGCCGGTGGGGCCGGTGACCAGGACGAGCCCGCGCGGCTCGGCGGTCAAGGCGGTCACCGAGGGCGGCAGGCCGATCTCCTGGGGGGTCGGGATATGGCCGGGGATCACGCGCAGGGCCGCGCCGATGCCTCGCTTCTGCTGGAAGACGTTGACGCGGAAGCGCGAGACGCCGGGCACGGCCAGCGAGCAGTCGAGCTCCCAGTCCGCTTCGAAGCGCGCGCGCTGGTCCTCGAAGAGGATCGCGTAGATCATCTCCTTGGCGGAGTCGGCGGTGAGGGGCGCGGCTCCGTCGATCGGCGCCATCTCGCCGGACACGCGCATCATGGGCGGGCGGCCCACGGCCAGGTGCACGTCGCTGGCGCCCTTGGCGACGGCGGCCTTGAGGACCTCGGTCAGCTCAGCCATGGAATCCTCCGGAGCTCAAAACGACACCTTGCGGGCGCCGTGGAACAGCTTGTCCAGCTGGTAGAAGGCCCGGGCTTCCGGGTGCATGAGATGGACGATGAGGCCGCCGTAGTCCATCACCCGCCAGAGCTCGCTGGCGCGGCCGTCGCGGCGGGAGGGAAGGATGCCGATATCCTTGAGGGCCAGGCGCACCGCCTCCTCGACCGCGCGCAGGTGCGCGGGCGAGGTCACGCTCGCCAGGAGGAGGAAGTCCGCGACCTCGCTCACCGGGCGCACGTGCAGGACGAGGATGTCCTCGCCCTTCTTGTCGTCGGCGGCG
>DATLOS010000462.1:0-4254 GCA_035536155.1 Elusimicrobiota bacterium | reverse complement strand
TCTTCTTGTAGCGCGGGTCTCGGATGGTCTCCCAGTAGTAGGGGAGCGCCTCGACCGGAGGAGGCTCCTCGACGTACAGGCACTCGATGCTGGGACGGGGGTCGAAGGCGCGCGCCTGGGCCAGGGCCGACAGGGAGGTCTCGGAAAGATCGACCGGAACGAGGACGGATTTGGGCGGAAAGCGGAGCATAAATCCTCCTGCCGCCGATCCGGCCTGCAACGCTCCGGCCTAGGTCAGGATTTGTCCGCTTCCCCTTGAATGGGCAGGCCCGCCTCCTCCCAGGCGCCCATTCCGCCGATCAGGTCGGCCACCGGGCCGAAGCCCGCCTCGCGGAGCATGCTCGCCGCGATCGAGGAGCGGTAGCCGCCGGCGCAGTGGACGACCAGCGGCCGGTGGGGCACTTTGGCCAGCTCCTCCCGAAGGCGGTTCAGGGGCACGTGCACGCTGGGCTCGATGCGCGCCGCGGCGCGCTCGCCGGCGCCGCGCACGTCGAGCACGACGGGCGGGTTCGGGGCCTTCATGCGCCGAGAGAGCTCGGCCGCGTCCACGCGCTCCGTCTTCTCCAGGCCGGCGTCGAGGGAGGCCGCGTCCTCGTCCAGGTAGCCGGCGACCTTGTCGAAGCCGATGCGGCCCAGGCGCATGGCGGACTCCCGCTCCTTGCCCGGCTCGGCCACGAGGACGATGGGCCTCTCGGGGTCGAGGACCGTCCCGGCCCAGGTGGCGTACTTGCCGCCCAAGCCGATGTTGAGGCTGCCCGGCAGGTGCCCGGCGGCGAAAGCGTCCGGGTCGCGGGTGTCGAGGAGCTGGGCGCCGGAGTCGTGGAGGCGCCGAGCCCGGTCGACGCTCAAGGGCTTGAGCTCGGCGGCCAAGGATTCCTCGAGGGTGGGGCGGGTCCGGCGGTTCATGCCCGCGTCGTAGCGGAAATAGGCGGGGGCGTCCGGCTGGTCGGCGGTCACCATGCGCACGAACTCGGCCTTGGGCATGGGCGCCAGCGCGTAGTTGAACTTCCTCTGCTGGCCGATGCTGGTGAAGAGCTCGGAGCCGAGGTTCTTGCCGCACATGGAGCCGGCGCCGTGCGCAGGGTAGACCGTGGTGTCGTCGGGCAGCGCCAGGAGCTTCGAGCGCAGGGAGTCGTAGAGCCGCTCGGCGAGCTCCGCGGCGGTGACGCCCTCCGAAGCCATGAGGTCGGGCCGGCCCACGTCGCCCACGAAAAGCGTGTCGCCGGTGAACACCGCCTTGGGCGGGGCGGCCGCGCCCTCGTGGACCGTGACGCAGGTGGACTCCGGGGTATGGCCCGGCGTCGCCAGGAAGCGGAAGACGACGCCCCCCATGGCCAGCGAGCCGCCGTCCTTCATGGGCTCGAAGGAGAACTCGGCCTTGGCTGCCGCGCCCAGGTGTATGGCCGCGCCGGTCTTCGCGCGCAGCTCGAGGTGCCCGGAGACGAAGTCGGCGTGGAAGTGGGTCAGGAAGACGTGCTTGATCGAGTACCCGCCGGCCTCGGCCTCCTTCAGGTATTGGTCGATATCCCGCTGCGGGTCGACGACGGCGGCGGTCTTCGTCTCCTCGTCGGCGACGAGGTAGGACGCGTGCGAAAGGCAGGCGAGGTAGAACTGCTTCAGGTGCATGGTCCCTCCGGCTTCTTCGGGGCGCAGCCGTCCGCCTTGCCCCGGTTCCAGGGCAGGCGCGCGAGGAAGAGCGCCATGCCGCAGGTGTCCGTGACGGCGGAAAATACCAGGCCGCAGCCGATGAAAAGGGGGATTCCCAGGAGGCCGGGCCGCCAGGCCCAGCCGGCGACGGTGCCCAGGGCGACGATGCTCCCGGCGAAGAAGCGCACCTGGCGCTCCATGGACCAGACCCGGGACTCGCCCCGGGCGACGGCCCCGCCCGCGGCGGCCCAGGCGAGCATCCCGCCCTCCAGGACCTCGACGGCGAAGCCCTCCGTGGCGAGGGTCTCGGCGGCCCGGCAGGCGCGGGCGCCGGAGCGGCAGATCACGACCGCCGGCCGCGCCCGGTCGACGGCCGCGGCGGCCGCCTTCAGGCGGGAGAGCGGGGCGAGGAGGGCCCCCGGGATGTGCTCGGCCTCGAACTCGAAGGCCTCGCGCACATCGAGGAGCTGCGGCGGGTCCGCCGCCGCGAGGCGCTCCTTGAGCTGCGCGGCGCTGACGCGGTTCATGCTTGGGCTCCCACGAGCACGACGTCCCCGACCGCGACGGTCCCGGGCGAGAGGATCCGCGCGTACGTCCCGGCCTTCCCTTCCATCCGCCGCGCCACGGTCTTGAGGACTTTCGGCGAGCCCGGAAGGTCGTCCTGGCCCAACGTGGTCATCACGCAACGCCCCGTCCTCTTCAGGCGCACGCGCAGGCGCAGCTTCTTGCCGACGGCGAGGTCGTTGCCGGCCAGGGCCGCGTCGTCGGCGCCGGAGACGACCAGGTTGGGCCTAAATCGCCGCGGGTCGAAGTCCGCGGAGGGCTCCGCCGCGCGCAGGGCGGCGAGGCAGCCCTCGGCGATGACGTGGACCGGCTCGGCGTCGAAGAAGAGCTCGGAGGGCGCGCGGCTCGGGGCGCCGTAGTCGAAGACGGGGGTCTCGCCCGCGCGGGGGCGGACCAGCTCGACGCGCAGGCCGAGCGCGTCGGAGAGGGCTTGAGCGGCGCGAGCCGGGGCCAGCGCCTCGCCGCGCGGGGTGACGATCTCCGGCTCTTCGCCCGGACCGGCCGGGTAGCGGGCGGCGAAGGCGAAGAGGCCGAACCAGCGCTTCGCGCTGAGGACGCGGCCCGTGGCGGCGTCGCGCACGGCCCAGGCCCGGTCGCCGGCGACGCCCGCCGGCCCGATCTCCGCGCTCTCCAGGCGCTCGCCCAGCAGGGACTTCACCGGGTAGCGCCAGAGCTCGCGCACGACGATCTTCGACGGTGGCGGGGCCATGCTCGATTATAGTAGAACTGGCGTATGAAGGTCTCGGTGGTCCGCCAGTACAGCGTTTTCATGCCCAACCGCCTGGGCGCGCTGACGGAGCTCAGCCGTCACTTCGCCGAGCGGGGCGTCAACGTGATCGGCATCGCCTCCGAGGTCCGCGACGACTCCGGCCTGGTGCGGATCGCGCTGGACGGCGACGAGGACCACTCCGGCATCCTCTCCAAGGCGGGCTACGCCAGCGTGGAGACCAGCCTCCTCTCCGTCGAGCTGGGCGACGAGCCCGGCCAGCTCCACCGCCTCACCCGGCTCCTGAGCGACAACGGGATCAACATCACCACGGTCTACGCCACCGCGCTGGGCCGGGGCAATTCCCGCGTCCTCCTCGCCGTGGAGAACGCCCGCCGCGCGGCGCGCGTCCTCGAGCTGGCGGCCGAAGCCGTCGCCTAGGCTTTCGGGCCCTTCGCGGGGACGAAGCCGATCACGCGGTCGACCGGCTGGAGGAAGGCGAAGCCCTCTCCCGGCATGTCGATGTTGGCGGTCTTCACGATCGACTCCAGCACCTTCTCCACGTGGCTGTCGGAGGTGACGATCCAGAGGACCTGCTTCTCGGACTCGATCAAGGTCCCGGCGTAGCCCATGTTCTGGCGCACGCCCGTGCCGCGGGCCCAGGTGTAGGTGATGCCCGGCGCGCCGGCCTTCAAGGCGGCGGCGAGGACCGCCTCGGCCTTGGTCTGGCGGACGACGGCGGTGATCAGCTGCAGTTTCGGCGTCTTTGCCATATCCCGCGGATTATTACAGGAAAGGCCCCCCGGCGCAATGGCGCGCCGGGGGGCCGGATTCCTTTCCTCTAGTACGCGATCCCTTTTCGAGCGGCCTCGACCTTGAGCGAGTCGACCAGCGCCGCGTCGAAGGAGTCGCCGCGGGTCTTGGCGTGCTCGCGCAGGTACCTCGAGCGCTGCATCGAGAGCGCTCCGATCTCGGCGCGGATCTTCTCGCGCTTGGCGGCGGCCTCGGCGACGGCCTGGGCGCGCTTCTCCGCGGAGAGCCCCCGCATGTTCTCGGGCAGCTCCTCGTCCTTCATGGCCTTGAGGTCCACGGAGTTGCTCGCGACGGCCTCCACCAGGTCGCTCGCGCCTCCGAAGCTCCCGGCGACCGCCCGGAAGGAGGCGCGGTCCGCGGCCGCGGAGGCCGGGGCCATCTTGGCCATGAGGGCGTAGCTCTTGATCTCGGCGGCGGCCTTGGCGCGGCGCGCCCCGTAGGCCACCATCGAGCCGTCGAGGTCTCGGCTCAGGGCCGCGAGGCGGTCGTCGAAAGGCGTGCTCACCGCCGCGACGGCGCCGTTC
>DATLOS010000461.1:0-4770 GCA_035536155.1 Elusimicrobiota bacterium | reverse complement strand
GCCTCCGGCCGGGCCTTCGAGCGCGCGCTGGACGGCCGGCGCGCGAAGGCGTTGGGCTGGCGCGCCTTCCCGTACGCGATCGTGGGCGGCGCATCGGCCGGGCTCCTCGCGTTCCTCGCGGGGGCGGCCGCCGGCATAGGGGTCCTCCGGGACGCCTTCACGGCCTCGGTGGATCAGCTCGTCGACGCCTTCATGCCCTGGCTGCGCTGGGCGTGGGACACGATCAAGACGATCGCGAAGAAGATCCTGCCCTTCCTGGGCGGCCTCGTCGGCGGGGCGTTCTCCGCCGTCGTCGGCTCGGCCCTCTTCGGGGCCCTGCTCCTGGGCAGGCCCTTCTTCAAGCACGTGGTCGCGCCGACCTACGACCGGACCTCCATTGGGCGCCGGGCGAACGTGCTCGGGCTTCGGGCCGTGGCCGTGATCCTCGGGGCGGTCTTCGGCCTCGCGGGCCTGGTCGCGGGCCTCGTGGCCGCCGCGCCCTACGTCGTCACGCTTCCTTTCGCGGCGGCCTTCCAGTACGCCGAGATCGGCGGGCCGGGCCAGCGCTTCTTCGAGCATTGGACCAAGAACCACCTGCGCACGGAGCTGCAGAACCTGCGCCAGATGACGGACAGCTACGAGTT
This sequence comes from Elusimicrobiota bacterium, assembly GCA_035536155.1. Taxonomy (GTDB): domain Bacteria; phylum Elusimicrobiota; class Elusimicrobia; order UBA1565; family UBA1565; genus DATLOS01. The sequence goes on along the minus strand of DATLOS010000461.1, from coordinate 4,147 downwards.
CCAGGAGGAGCGCCCGGGCGGACGCCTGGAGGCGGGAGACGGCTGGCTGCGCCTGCTCAACGTCGCCTCGCGGTCGCTCCTCGCGCCGCTCGCCACGGCGATCGTGGGCTGGGTGGCCTTCTTCCGAAGCCTCTACAAGGCGGGACGCGACACGCGCGCGGGCAAGCCGGCGCCGCGGGCGGTGCCTTACGACGACATCGGGCCGATGCTCGGAGAGTGGGTGAAGCTATCCGTGCGCTACGGCTGGATGGGCGGCCTCGCGGCCGGCGCCGTCCCGCCGGTCGTCCTGGCGGTGGGCTACGCCTACGGCTGGCCGTGGGCGGTCTCGGCCCTGACCTGGGCCCTCGGCCTGCTCGGCATCGACGGTCTCTACAAGGGCTCCATCGAGAGCACGGGCCTTTATGGGACCCTCGCGGGCGCCGCGGTCGGGCTGGCGGCGGGCCTCGTCGTGAGCGTCGTCTTCGGAGTGGGAGCGGCTCTGGTGGAATGGCTGGCCGCGCAGATCGAGAAGGATCCGCCGCAGGCGGCGGATAGAAAGGATGGTTCTCGCTGAGGTGGACATCGGCGCGCAGGCCTGATACCATGGGCGCCGTGACGAAAAGCCGCCGTCGAGACGTGCTTGCCGTCTCCGCCGGGCTCGCGCTGTTAGCTACCGTGGGCGCCCTGGCCTACGGGCTGGCCGCGCCGTCCGCGACGCTCCTGGGTCCGGCGTTGGCGCGCCAGCCGGGCTCCCGCAAGGAGATCGCGCTGACTTTCGACGACGGCCCGTCGCCGGAAACCGCCCGCGTCCTCGACATCCTTCGCGACAACGGCGTGCGCGCGACCTTCTTCCTCTGCGGGGCGAACGCGGAGCGCCATCCCGAGCTGGTGCGCCGCATCGTCGCGGAGGGCCACGCGATCGGGAACCACACCTACTCCCACCCCTATCTCTATCTGATGAGCCGCGAGCGGATCGCGGGGGAGATCGACCGGACCCAGGACGCGCTGGAGCGCCTCTCGGGCCGGCGTCCGACCTTGTTCCGGCCTCCGTACGGCGTGCGCTGGTTCCCGCTCTGGCCTCTGCTCGCGCAGCGCGGCATGCGCATGGTGCTCTGGTCGGCGTGGGGCCGCGAGGCGAGCCCCGACCCGCGGGTCATCGCGAGGACCACCCTCGAGGAGCTCCGCCCGGGGGCCATCGTCCTGCTTCATGACGGCTACGAGGCCGCGCCGGGCGCGGACAGCCGGCGCGCCCCGACGGTCCAGGCGCTCCCCGAGATCCTCCGCGGCGCCCGGGAAGCCGGCTACGCCATCGTGCCGCTTTCCGACGCGCCGATGGGCCCGGCCGCGGCTGGGTCCTAAGACGCCGCGGGCTTGCCCGATCGGCTCAGCCGCCGAGAGGCGGGGCGTGATACGATCGAAGGGATGCTTTCGATCCGATTTCTCAAGGCGATCCTTCCGGCCCTTCTCGTCGGCGGAGCCGTCCTGACCGGAATGGATATGCTCGATTCGGCCCCGGTCGCGGCGGCGGAGGACTCCGGGGTGATCCTGGACCTCCTGGGGCAGCCGGTGGGCTACTGCCCCGCCGGGGCGAGGGTCCTCGTGGGCGGCGTCGTCGCCTGCGCCGCGAGCGGCGCCGACGCCGGGACGCCGGCGCTCTAGCTAATCGACTTCCTGGACGGAGACGGCGGCGTGCTTGCCGGACGCGAACGTCTCGCCCGGCGCGTTGAGCCGCGGCGAGTTCTTTTTTAGGAAGAAGCCGGCGATGTCCTTGAACTCGTCCTCCGAGGCCACGTCGGCGGCGGCCACGTAGTCGAAGTAGACGTCCTTCGCCGCGGCGAAGAGCTCCTGCGAGGTGGGCTTGGCCTGGCCCATCATGTGGGCGGCGAGGGCGTCGTGGATCGTCCCCAGCCCGCCGCTCAAGGCCAAGCCCACGTAGAGCACCTCGGGCTTGCCGTCGTTGAAGGTGACGAACTCGTAGACGCCGGGGATGCGGGGCGCGTGGGAGCCCAGGGCGTCGGGCTTGAAGCGGAAGCAGCGGTCCGACATGCGCACGCGGAAGGTCTTCTCGGCCATATCAGGCTCCCTTGAGCGGCGCCTGCCAGAGCGCCTTGCCCACGAAGAACGGCCCCATCTGCTGGATGTAGCGGGACGTCTGCACGGTCTTGCGCATCGTCTCGACCACGGCGGAGAGCGGATGCAGGCGCTTTCCGATCAAGCCGATGACGAAGTCGTTGTCGCTCTTGTCCAGGCCGTGGCAGGCCAGCCGGACGTCGCGGGCGAGGCCCGCCTCGCCGTAGGCGTGGCCGATGGTCCCGTGCTCGCGCAGGATGATCTTCTGCTCGTCCGCCGACAAGGCGGAGAACTCGCCCTTGCGCCGCAGGGGATACCACACGGCCCAGGGCCAGGCGCGGTCGAGGACGTTGCGGCGCGGCTTCTTCAGGAGCCAGTCCTCGAGGACCGGCTCGTGGCCCAGGGCGTAGGTGCGCCCGAACATCGCCAGCTCGGGCTTGAAGCGCAGCGCCGCGAAGGGCTCCAGGTTCAGGAGGGAGCGGAACTTGGTGAGGAAGGAGCCCTCGTCCTCGCTCATGGCGAGGATGGCGATCCCGTAGGGGTCGTTCAAGTCGCCGTAGAGCACGGTCTCGATCTCGGCCTGCTCGAGGTACTGCACCAACGACCAGGGATCCTTGCAGTCTCCGAAGGCCAGGAGCTGCATGAAGAGGCGCGTGTCGAGGAGCTGGGGCTGGCCGTCCTTGAGCCCGCCGCGCTCGCGCATGTCGGGGGCTTCCTTTTTCGGCGGAGCGGCGTGCTGGGGGGCGTGCGCTGCGTGCTCGGTCATGGTTTATAGGGTGCGGTGAGGAGGATGGTCCAGCCGGCGAGAAATAGAAGGCCGCCCAGGGGCGTGATCGCGCCGAGCTTGCGCGCTCCGGTCAGGCTCAGGGCGTAGAGGCTGCCCGAGAAGAGGAGGATGCCGGCGGCGAAGCAGGCGCCGGCGGCGGGCGCGCGGGACGGGACGCGCTCGGCCAGGAACGCCAGGGCGAGCAGCGCGAGGGAGTGGTAGGCCTGATAGCGCACGCCGGTCTCGAAGACCGCCTTCATCTCGTCGGAGAGGACGTTCTTGAGGCCGTGGGCGCCGAAAGCGCCGATGGCGACGGACAGGAGCATGCCCCCGGCGCCGAGACGAAACCACAACGCTCCGTTCTCCACGGCAAGATTATATCTTTCTATGCTGCCGCGATGCCGCCGAGCCTTCTCGCAGCCGCCCTCGTCGCCGGCCTCGCCTGCGCGCGGACCCCGGTTCCCGAGGTCTCCCTCGAGCCGGCTCTCGGCGGCCGGCGCTTCCAGAAGCCCCTATTCGCGGCCTGGCCGCGCGGGGACGGGCGCGCGTTCGTCGTGGAGCAAGGGGGGCGCGTCTGGGCCGCGGGCGAGGACGGGAAGGCGTCGCTCTTCCTCGACCTCTCGGACGCCACCCGCGCGGAGGGGGAGAAGGGCCTTCTCGGCCTGGCCTTTCATCCGCGCTTTCGGGAGAACGGCTACTTCTACGTCTATTACTCCGGCCGCCGGCGCGCGGACGTCCGCGAGGATCATTGCTCCGTGCTGGCGCGGTTTCACGCGCCCCGCGCCGGGCCGGCCGAGCGCGCCTCCGAGTCCGTCGTGCTGCGCGTGTCCGAGCCTTATCCGAACCACAACGGCGGGGGCATCCTGTTCGGGCCCGACGGCTACCTTTATATAGGGCTCGGGGACGGCGGCGGGCACGGAGACCCCCGCGGCAACGGCCAACGGCTCGATGCCTTGCTGGGGAAGATGCTGCGCGTCGACGTCGACGCCTCCGGGGCGGCTTACTCCGTGCCCAAGGACAACCCTTTCGTCGGCCGCGCGGGCGCCCGCGGCGAGATCTGGGCCTGGGGCCTGCGCAACCCCTGGCGCTTCTCCTTCGACCGGGAGACCGGGACGCTTTGGGCGGGGGACGTCGGGCAGGACGAGGTCGAGGAGATCGACGCGCTGGAGCGCGGCGGAAACTACGGCTGGAGCCTCTTCGAGGGAAGCGCCCGCTACAAGGGCGGCCCGGCCGCCGAGCCGGCGGGGTTCCAGAAGCCGGCGGCGCAGTACCGTCACGGCGCGGCCGGAGCCTGCGTCGTCGGAGGCTACGTCTACCGGGGAAGGCGGTTTC
>DATLOS010000460.1:0-2464 GCA_035536155.1 Elusimicrobiota bacterium | reverse complement strand
TTCGCGGCGCGCCTCCCGGGCGTCGAGCTCCTGGCGCTCGGCCTGAAGGACGTCGATCCTCGCCGCCTCTTCCCGCTGCGCGTGGCGGCGGAGCTCCAGCGCCCGCGCCTCCAGCTCGGCGGCCTCGCGCTCGAGGTCGCGGATCTGCTCGGCGCCGACGCGGGGCAGGTCGCTGAGGCGCTCCTCGATCTCGCGGTCCGCGTGCGTCTTGCCCAGAAGGTCCGTCGCGTAGCGGCGCTTCTCCTCGTTCGCCCACGCCAGGGCGCCGTCCAGTCCCTCGTCCCGCAGCCGCTCCTGGAGGGGCAGCGTCGCGGCCTCGAGGGCCGAGGCCGACGCGCCCTTCGCGCGGGCCCTCGCGAGGGCCTCGGCCCGCGTCTCCTCGATCCCGCCGCCGCTCGTGGAGAGGAGGGCGGCGATCCGGGCCTCGCGCTGGAGGGGGGAGGCGGACAGCAGCTGGCGGATATCCAGGGACTCGGCGACCTCGCCTTCGTCGCGGCCGAACAGCGCGAGGATCTCCTCCGCGTTGACCGTCGAGCTCTTGCTCTCGACCCAGGAGCAGCGCGCCTGGGTCCGGTAGCCCTTGGGGGTCTGCTCCAGGCGGCGCCAGAGCGTGCGGCCGTCGGAGAGCTCGAGGGCGACCTTCATGGCCGTGCCGCGCAGGAGGGACGCCGTGTCCTGCGGGCGCTTGCCGAGGCCGGGGACGTAGCCCAGGGCGAGGAAGCGGACGGACTCTGCCACCGCGGATTTCCCGGCGCCGTTGGAGGCCGAGAGGACCATGAGCGGGTCGATCCGCAGCAGGTGGTTGTGCGCCTTGAAGCCCGAGATCTTGAGCCGCATCGCCGTCACCTCGTCAAGGTCACTTCGAGAAACTCCTTGCCGTCTTCGCGGATCGTGCGGGTCCGGAAGGCCCGGTCGGGCGGGGCCTTGGCGCTGCCGCAGACGCGCGCGGCGTTATAGGGGCACACTTTGCACTTGGCCGGCGTCGTGGCCGCCTCGGGATCGCGCCGCGACTTCCAGAAATCGAAAGCCCAGCGCAGGTGCTCCTGGACGTCGGAGGACTTGAAGGGGAAGGCCTGCAGCGTCACCGGGCCTTCCTGCAGCGTCAGGGGGTTCTTGACGCCCCGGGCCGCCCAGCGTTTCCCATCCTGCTCCGCGAGCGACCAGCAGCGGTCGAGGATGCGATGGAGGACCCCCTCCTGCCGCAGCGCCTTGAGCTTCTCGTCGCGTCCGCCCTCGAGCGGGGAAGGGACGATGCCCACCACGCAGGCCGTGCGGGCCATGTCGAAGCCGTTCTGCGCGAGGAGCAGCCCGTAGGTCTGCGCCTGGACGTAGCGGTCGACGTAGAGCGCCGGCCTCCGGGAGAATTTCATCTCGAGGACCAGGTCGCAGCGCCGGCCCTGGAGGTGGACCAGGTCGGGCACGCCGATCACCGGGACGCCGTCGATCTCGGCCTCGAAGCGGCTCTCCTGGAGGTAAAGCTCCCGGCCCTCGGCCACGTCCTTCTCGAAATCCTCGCGGGTGATGGGCCTGGCGCCGGCGCTCAGCCGCTCGTGGCCCTCGGTGCCGAGGTCGAGCGCGGGGCTGAGGGCGCGAATCTCCGGATGGAGATGCTTCAGGTCGATCTTGAGCTCGCAGTACCACTGGGAGGCGAGGGTGGAGACCCCGACCTGGCGGCGCCCGTGGCGCAGCGGCCCCGGCTCTCGAACCGCCGTGTCCCCGCTCACGCGCCGACCCGCTTGAACTCGGGCGGCTCCGAGGTTTCCAGCCGCAGGTCCTGGATGTCGTTGCCGTAGTCCGTCACCGTATAGCGGATCAGGACCCGCGCGCCGCTTTCGCGGGCGCTCTTGGCCAGCTCGCCCAGCTTGGGCACGAAGGTGGCGTACCAGGCGCCGTCGGATCCCTTGATTGAGTAGCGCACGTAGCCCGAGCCGTCCCGTTTCTCCCCGGCCTTCTCGCTGACGCCCTTGACGACGACGTTCGAGAGGCCGGTTTCGCCGACTTTGCGGGCCACCGGGGCTTCGGCCCGCGCCGCCGGAGACTCGGCGGGTTCCGGGTGCTCGAAGAGTTCCTCGCTCATTTCCTCCGCCGGGGTGGGGGCGTAGCCGGCCATGACCATGACCCAGGCATGGCGCAGGCGCATGGCTTTCGCCAGCGCGCGGGTCTGGGCCATCGAGGCTCTCGCATAGAAGGGCTTGTCCTTCCAGCTTCGCTCCTCGGTGGAGCAGTACCCGTCGGCGAGGCTGACGACCGTGTCGCGGGAGTCGGTGAGCCACGCGCGGGCGTGGATCAGTTCGTTGCCGCTCTCGGGGTCGCGCGTCACGGCCTCGATCTTCGCGTGCGGCTGCTCGTTGTTGACGCGGCTGATCGTGAGCCAGCCTTCGACGCGGACGTACTCCCGGGGGTTGTTGGCGAAGCGCATGGACAGCCCGTTGTCGCGGACGATCCGGGCGACCTCCTCGGCGAG
>DATLOS010000459.1:0-2540 GCA_035536155.1 Elusimicrobiota bacterium | reverse complement strand
GAGGCCAAGGCCGGCGCGAGAAGGGCCGCGAGTACCGCGAGGCACGCGCCCGCCAGGACGAGGTCGCGCTTTCTCATCGGCGCGCGAGCCTCCCGACGGCACGCAGGCCGGCCGCGGTCAGCGCGCAGATGGCCAGCACCGAGATCGCCCGGCCGAGCCGCCACGAGGCGGGGTCGTAGGCGAAGCGGAGCGTCCACGGCCCCGGGCCGACCTCGATCTTCTGGAAAGCTCCCAAGGCGGGCCGCGGGCTCGCCTGCCCGTCGGAAGACGAGACGCTCCAGCCCGGCGCCAGCGGCTCGGCCACGAACACCCAGCCCGGCTCGGCGCTATCGCCTGAGACGACGAAGCGGTCCTCGCGCTCGCGCAGGAAGCGGACCTCGCGCGAGCCCGTCCGCGCAGGCGCCTCGCCGGCGAGGCCCTCCGGAAGCGCGTCGCCCGCGGCCCGGGTCAGCCACGCCGCCCGGCGCGCGCCGGCGATGGAGTAGGCGTGCCAGAGCGGCTCGCCCGCGTCGGCCATGCCGGCGGGAGCCGGAGCCGCATCGACAGTCAGCGCGACGGCGGCGTCCGCCCAGGGCAGCCAGGGCGCGGCCTCGGCCAGGCTCTTTCGGCTGAAGAGGAAGTCCATGAAGGCGTAGCTCCGGGACGGGACCAGGGGCTCGCCGAAGTTGCCCACCCCCTCGAGGTGATACGGCGCGTTGCCCAGGCCGTAGAGCCGGTGCTTGAAGTCGAGGCTGCCCAGCCCCGTGCCCGCGTGCAAGGCGCGCGGGGACATGAAGTAGCGGTGCCCGCCCGCCCGCGCGCGCAGGAAGGGGACCAGCGGCCCGGCGTCGGCGAAGAACGTCCGCGGCGCGGTGGGCTGGCTTCCCGCGGCGTAGCCGAGGAGCTCGACGCAGATCGCGGCCGCGGCCGCCAGCGCCCAGCGCGGACGCAGGCGCCGCAGGCCGGCGGCGCAGAGGAGCGCCACGAGCGGGGCGATCAGGTAGGCCATGTTCCCGGGATAGCGCACGTAGCGCAGGGGCGCGAGATGGGTCCACGCCCAGGCCGACGGCGCGCTGTTTCCGCCCAAGAGCAAGGTCGCCGCCCCGCCGGCATAGACGGCGGCCGCCGCCGCGAACGCTCCCGGCAGCGACGCCGCCCCCGCCGCTGCGGCCGCGAGGGCGGCCGCGCCCGCGTAGGCGGTCTTCCACCAATCGACCGCCGGCGAGAACTCGCCGGACGCGAGCAGCGGCGGCCCGACGAGCTGGAGGAGGTCCCGCGGGGCGAAAGCCCAGGTCAGCGCCTCGGCGGCCTCGACGCCCCCCGCCCGGCGCGAGCCCCGGACGAGCTCCGTCGCGGGCAGGAGCAGGCAGGCCGAGAGCGCCGCCGCGAGCGCCCCGGCGCCGGCCCAGCGCGCCAGCCTCCGCCCCAGCCGCCGCGCCCAGGGACCGCGGGGGGCGGCGGCGCCGAACGGCCCCGGGAGGAAGTCCAGGGCGAGGGACACGGCGAAGGCCGCGACGAGCTGCCCCGCCAGCATGGGCGGATAGCCGCTCAAGAAGGAGAGCGCGATGGCGGCGCCGGCCAGCGCGGGCGCGTCGGCGAAGAGGAGCAGCGCGGGAAACAACGCGAGGCTGGAGAGATGGTTCAGGTAGGGCAGGCGGCTGGCCATCCAGCCGCCCAGCATGTAGGCCGCGGCGCCGCCGGTGGCGGCCGCGCGCCCCGCCCCGAGCCGCCGCAGCCAAAGGAAGGCCAGCGCGCCGGCGAGGAGGACGTGCAGGAGGCCGTAGAGCGCCAGCGCGGGGACGAAGGGCAGGAGCTGGAACGGCGCCGAGCCCGGATACCACGCCGCGTTCTGCATCTGCGCGGCCAGCGGCATGCCCAGGTAGCAGTAGGGGTTCCAAAGAGGCAGGAGCCCGCGCTGGGCGAGCTCGGCGGTCAGCACGCGCCAGGGATAGTGGATGTAGGTCAGGTCGCTCCAGAAAAGCGTGCGCCCGGCGAGATACGGAGGCAAGACCAGCGCGGCGGCGGCCGCCGCGAGCAGCGCCGCGGGGCCGGCGTCGCTTCCGCCCATCCTCCTCAGCGCCACGCCAGCACCAAGCCGCGGGCCGCGGCCCACGCCAGCCCCGCGCCGCCGCCGAGGGAGGCGGCGCACAACGCGGGCTTCCAGCGCAGCGGAACGTTCACGCCGCGGCCCGTCTCGGGCACCGACGACGCGGCGAAGTAAGAGAGCAGCCAGAGGCCCGCCGGCGCGGCGAAGGAGCCGCTCCACATCGACTGGACAAGAAAGGCCAGGGCGCCCAGGCGCTTGGCCGAGCGGCCCTTGGCCACCGCGCGCAGCACGCCGAAGAGCCACAGGGCCGTCGCGGGGACGCCCCACTCCGCCGCGCACTGCGCCAGCAGGTTGCGCGGGTCGCCCGCGGCGGGCGCGCCCGGCGAGACCCGGCGCAGGGCCTGCGCGAAGCTTCCCGGCCCCCACCCCAGCATGGGCCGCTCCAGGGCCATGGACGCCGCGGCCTTCCACCACGCCCAGCGCTCCAGCATCGGCTTCGAGCCGAACTTATTGT
>DATLOS010000458.1:0-5490 GCA_035536155.1 Elusimicrobiota bacterium | reverse complement strand
GCCCATGCCGCCCTCGCCGATGGGGCGCACCAGCTCGATCTCCTCGACGGCCGCGGGCGGCGTGGCCGCCGCCCGCGAAAGGACCGCCGCGGGCGCCGCGCCCCGCGCGGAGCTCCCCGAGACCTCCCGCAGCGCGGCCAGCGCGATCAAGATCGCGGCCACGGCGGGGAAGGCCCACGGCGGCGTCCGGGGCGAGCCGGCTGCGCCCGCGGCGGGCTCCTCGGCTTGGCGGCCCCCCGAGGCTTGCACGCCGTACTGCGCCAGCGCCTCCTGGTAGAGCTTCGCGAAGCGCTCCGGGTCGATGCGGGCCGCCCGCCGGAGGTCCATGAGCATGCGGGCGGGCTTTCCCTCGCGCTCGAAGGTGATCGCCCGCAGGTTCAGCGCCTCGGCGTCCCGCGGCTCCTCGCTCAGCGCGCGGTTGAGCCGGGCGCGCGCCTCGGGATAGCGGCGGAGGTCGATGAGGACCATCGCCAGGAGCTTTCCCGCCCGAGGATCCTCGGGAGCCAACGACGCGGCTCGGGCCGCGTCCTGGAGCGCCCCTTGGAGGTCCCCTTCGGCGCGCCGGCTCAGCGCCCGAGCCGCCCAGGCCTGCGCGTCCTTCTGGTTCTCGGCGATGGCTCGGGAAGCTTGGCGCTCGTCGCGAGCCGCGTCGAGCCCCGCCACGCTGCCGCGGGAGGGCGAGATGCGCGGGCTCGCCCGCGGTAAAGCGGCGCCCAACGCGGGGCCGGCTCCGGCCATGACCGCGTGCGCCAGGGGCGACGCCTCGGCGGAGCCCCGCTCGCCGCCGCGCTCGGACGCCGCCGGCGCGAAGCGCTGGACGCTCCGCGCCGAGTCCAGCTCGGCGCTCAAGTCGGACCCGGCGCGGGCGGCCTTCATGAAGCTGTCCATTTTTCCCTGAAGACCGGCCGTGCTCGACTCGTCCACCTTCGGGCGGAGGAACTTCTGGAGCTGGGTGAGCCCCGGATCGCCCGGGGCGGCCTTCAGGCCCTGCTCCACCTCCCGCAGGGCGCCCGCGCGGTCGCCTTGCTCCGCCGCGACCTCGGCGCCCCATTGATACGAGATCGGCGCCCCGGGGTTGTAGCGGCGATAGTTCTCCACCTCCTCGCGCGCGGCCGGATAGTCCTTTTGCACCACCGCGTGCTCGATTCGAGCGGCGCTCAGGCGCTCGCTTTCGTTCAACGGGGTCGCGGCAGTCGCGTCGCGGACTCTCCGCCGCCACGCCGGGAGGGATTCGTCGTCGCCGCTTCCGCCCGTCGGGATTCTGTCCCGCCAAAGCCGGCTCCCCCAGCTCCCGGAGCGCTCCTGGCTGTTGGTCGTATCCCCATAGCCGTTGGAGACGAAAGAGATGCCGTTTTGGATACGCTCGCTGCACTCCTGGGGCGTCATCTCCGGCGGGCATTCGGCCCGCGCCGCCGGGACGATAAGGATGATCGCCGCCGCGATGGCCAAGCGCATCAAAACCATTGTGTTCCCGCGAACCGCCGTTGTCAATGGCCCCCGCCTAGGCTAAACTAGCCCCATGTGGCCGACGATCCACCTGGGGCGCCTGAGCGTCGGGACCTACGGCCTCCTGGTCACCCTGGGCTACCTGAGCGGCGCCCTGTGGCTGCGCTGCAACCGCTGGGAGATGCGCGCGCCCTTCAAGACCTTCTGGCAGCTCGGCCTCTGCATCGTCTTCGGCGCCGTCGCCGGCGCCAAGCTCGGCTTCTGGATCGTGGAGGGCCAGTATTTCCTCGCCGATCCCATGTGGATGCTCCGCCACTGGAAGATGGGCTGGGTGATGTGGTCGGGATTCTTGGGGACGATGCTCATGGGCGGGATCTACCAGCGCTGGCACAACCGGCGCCACCGGCCGCGCGCCTACCTGCCGGTGGCCGACTACTTCGCGCCGGCCTTCGCCATCGGCCACGTCCTGGGGCGCTTCGCCTGCTTCGCCCAGGGCTGCTGCTACGGGAGCCCGACGTCTTTGCCCTGGGGCGTGCGCTTCACCGACCACGCCAGCGCGGTGAGCCCGGAGCTGCGCGGCGTGGCGCTCCACCCCGTCCAGCTCTACGAGGCCGCCGTCGAGGCCCTCTTCGCCGCGTTTCTCATCCGGCACGTCCTGCCCGGCATCCGCGCCAAGCGCTACACCTACGGGACCGCGTTCCTAGGCTGGCTCTGCGCCTACTCCGTGGCGCGCTTCTTGTTGGAATTCCTGAGGGCCGACGACCGCGGCACCTTCCTCTGGTCGTTCCTCTCGCCCTCGCAGTGGGTCTCCCTCGCGGTGCTCATCGGCGCCGGGACGATCCTCTATCGCCGCGGGATCTACGAGCGCGATCCCGCGGGCCGCAGCATATTCCTCAGAGCTCCGGCTCCGGCCGCGTAAATCGCGCGAGCGCGGGCCCCGCGAGGACGCACAGAAGCGGCGTCACCGGCGCCAGAAAGCGCGCGAACACGGTGCCCAAGGCATAGACGCTGAAGGAGGCGCCGACCAGCGCGGTCGCGGCCAGGCCCGCGCTGGGCGCGAGAAGCAGCGAGACCGCCGCGAGCGCGCCCAAGGCGAAGCGCAGGAAGAGGTCCGCGCGCGCGGCATTCGCCCATGGGGAAGGCCGCGCCACGCCCTCCCACTTCGGGTTCTCGTGGATCAGGTACGGCAGGTAGGCGTCCGTCCAGAGCCGGCGCAGACGGAAGACGCAGCCCTCGACGTAGGAACGCGGCTCGCGCGCGATCTCGGCGGACGCCAGGCCCAGCGCGTAGGCGTCCCACTCGGTGTGCGGCATCGTCGCGAACATCGTCTTCATGGGCTCGACCGCGCCCTCGTCGGCCGGGGCGACCGTGTAGCCCTGCGCGGCGTACCAGATCACCGGCCCCGCGACGCCCGTCTCGAAGGGGATGAGGCGTCCGAAGCGGAGCGCGTTGCGCGCCGCCCAAGGCAGGACGGGGAGGACCGCCGCGAGCGCGAAGGCCGCCGCCTCGCGCCTCCAGCCCGGCCGGCGGGCCCGCTCGAGGATGAGCGCGGGAAGCAGCGGAAGCAGGACGGAGCGGGCCGCGAGCGTCAGCCCCAGCGCCATGCCGGCGAAGGCCGCCCGGCCCTCTCCCGGCGCGCGCCGCCACCGGACCAGCGCCCACGCCAGGAGGATTACGAGCACCGCGTAGAAGGACTCGAGGTAGAGGGAGGTGACGGCCAGGACCTGCTCGGGGTGGAGCGCTAGGACGAGGGCCGACCAGGCCCCGGCGTCGGGCGAATCGATCGCGGCGCCCAGGAGGAAAACGAGGACGATCCCAAAGAGGGAGAAGGCCGCCTGCCAAAGCCGGAGCTGGGGGAGCTCGCGCAGCCCCAGCCGCATGCCCGCGGCCAAGAACAGCGGGTAGAGCGGCGCGCGGTAGGCGCTGGGCGCGCCGCGCAGCTCGAAGCCCCGCCCCGCGGCCAGCGATTCGGCCAAGCCGTGGTATTGCCGGTCGTCGCCTCCCGCGCTCAAGGGGGCGCCCCGATACGCGACGACGGCGGCCAGACGCAGCGCCGCGCCCAGGACGAGCGCCGCGGCGAGTATGCGCCGGGAGCCGCTCACGCCGTCCGGCTCTCCAGGAGGGGGCGAAGGGCGGCCATCGTCTTCTTGAAGTTCGCGTCCCAGGTATTGTCGCGGCAGGAGAGCGGGCCGGCCTCGGCCCAGCGGCGCCGTAGCTCGGGCTCGAGGATCAGGCGCTCGAGGCCGGCCGCGAGGCCCCGCTCGTCGGGCTTATCCAGCAGCGTCTCGCGGGCCTCGCCGCGCAGGAGCTCGGCCGCCCCCACCCGCTTCGAGGCCAGCACGCAGACGCCGCAAGCCATCGCCTCCTGCACGCTCATGCCGAACTCCTCGTAGAGCGCGGGATGGACGTACACGTCGAGGGCGTGGAAGTAGCGCTCCACGTCGTTGACGGGCGGCAGGAAGCTCACGCGCGAGCCCAGGCCCAGGTCTCCCGCGATCCTCTCGTAGGGACCCAGGCGGCTCTCCTGGCCGACGACGACCGCGCGGACCTTCTCCCGCGCGGCCGGGGAAAGGCGGCCGAGCGCCGCGAGGAAGTGCGCGATGCCGCGCTTGGCGAAGTCTCCCGAGGTGATCACCCCGACCAGGACCTCGCCCGGGCGCACGCCCAGCTGCGCCCGCACCGCGGCGCCCATGCCGCGGCCTTCCGGGTTGAAGCGGCGCGGGTCGTGGCCCGGATAGATCGTGGTCACGAGCTCCGCCGGCACGCCGAAGCGCTTCATCACGTCGGCGCGCATCATGTCGGAGTTGGCGATGAGGAGACGGAACGCCCGCGAGCGGAGCATGCGCTCGTGGACGTGGCCGACTCCGACCGAGGGCGGCAAGGGGGCGCCGAAGATCGCCTCGTGGGCGGCGTGCACGCAGTTGTGGAGGCTCAGCACGTCCTGATGGAAAGTGTCGCCGTGGCCCCAGACCAGGTCGTAGCCTTTGTGGCGGACCAGCCGCTCGAAGAACCAGGCGAAAAGGCGGCGCTTGACGTGGCTGCCCCAGGGCAGGCCGAGGACGTGGTGGGGGCGGGCTCCGGCTCGCTGGATCGCGGCGCGGTCGAGCCTCTCGCCGTAGACGTGCACCTCCCAGCCCAGCTCGGCGAGCCGGCGCGCCTGCTCGAGGATGATGGTGGTGGCGCCGCTCACCCCCTCGACCCAGCGGCAGGCGATCGCGACGCGGGGCGCGCTCATAAGACCCTAGAAGTTATGCCAAATCCGGGACTTCCTCGTCTTTCTCCGCGCGCTTGCGCTTGGAGGCGTCCAGGACCTTCTTGCGCAGGCGCAGGCTCTTGGGCGTGACCTCGATGAGCTCGTCGACGTCGATGAACTCGATCGACTGCTCCAGGGTCAGGATGCGCGCGGGCGTGACCGTGAGCGCCTCGTCGGTCGACTTCGTGCGCATGTTGGAGAGCTGCTTGGCTTTGCAGGGGTTGACGATCAGGTCGTTGTCGCGGCTGTTCTGGCCGACGATCATCCCCGGATAGACGGGCGTGACCGGGTTGACGAAGAACACCGCCCGGTCCTGGAGGTGGTAGATCGCGTAGGCCGTGGTCTCGCCCGGCTCCTTGGCGATGATGACGCCGTTCTGGCGGTGCGCGATGTCTCCCGTCTTAGGCGCGTAGCCGTGGAAGGAGTGGTGGAGGATGCCTGTGCCCCGGGTGAGCGTGAGGAGGTCGGACTTGAAGCCGAGCAGGCAGCGCGCCGGGACGATGTACTCCAGCCTCAGGCGCTCCTTGCCCTCCGTCACCATGTTCTGCAGGCGCCCGCCGCGGCGGCCCATGGCCTCGAACACCGGGCCCTGGTACTGGGCCTCGATGTCGAGGACCAGGTACTCGGTCGGCTCCATCTTGACCCCGTTCTCCTCTTTGTAGATCACCTCGGGGCGGGAAACGGACAGCTCGTAGCCCTCGCGGCGCATGGTCTCGATCAAGACCGAGAGGTGCAGCTCGCCGCGGCCGGAGACCTTGAAGTGGCCTTCGCCGGGGAGCTCCTCGATGCGC
>DATLOS010000457.1:0-4733 GCA_035536155.1 Elusimicrobiota bacterium | reverse complement strand
GTCATGGGTACCTCTCATCCGGCGTTCTTCTGCAGCACGGGCGACTTCTCGGTGAAATCGTTGTAGCGCTTGTCGGCCGCGCCGCGGTTCTTCCGGTACCAGTCCATGGCGTCGGCGATGCCGTCCTCGATGGAGACGGTGGGCACAAATCCCAGGCTCTGGGCGCGGGACATGTCCATGAGCCGGAGCTTGTCGCCCGCGGGCTTCGACGCGTCCCAGACGATCTCGGGCTTGCTCGGCATGAGGCCGGCGACGATCTCGACGATCTTGCGCACGCTCACGCCCGAGCCGCTGCCCAGGTTGACGGGCTTGGAGTAGCCCTTCTCCATCACCAGGAGCATGCCCAAGGCCACGTCCTTGGCGTGGATGAAGTCGCGCACCGGGGAGCCGTCGCCCCAGACGGTGAGCGGGCTCTCGCCTCCGACCGCGCGCGCGATCAAGGACGGGATCACCATGGCGTTGGCCGGGTCGAAGTTGTCGTAGCGGCCGTAGACGTTGGCGGGGCGCACGATGCTCACCGCGTTCCAGCCGTACTCAATGGCGTAGGCCTCGGCCTGGAGCTCGCCCATGCGCTTGGCCCAGCCCGCGAAGCGGTCGTTCTCCGACGGGAAGCTCTTCCAGACGTCGTCCTCGCGGAAGACCTCGGCGGGAGCGTAGACGCCGATCGTGCTGGTGAAGAGGAAGCGGCGCGCGCCGGCCTGGCGGGCGGCCTCCATCATGTTGGTGTTGAAGAGGATGGTGGGGACGAAAAAACTCGCCGGTTTTTTCGAGGTCATCAGCGGAGAGCCCTTGATCCCGGCGAGGTGGAAGACGTAGTCCATGCCCTCGCAGACGCCGCGGCATTCGTCGAAGCGGGTCAAGTCCGCGCGGCGGAACTCGGCGGCCGGGTTGGCGCGGGAGGGATCGTCGAGGGACGCGATGCGGACCTTGGCGCCGCGCTCGAGCAGGAGCTCGACCAGGTAGCGGCCGATCATGCCGGTGCCGCCCGTGACCAAGACCTTCGCGCCCTTGAGTTCCATTCCTTAATAGGCGCCGGACCGCCGCGCCCGAGGAGAAATTATAGCACACGGCGATTTGATATGATCGCCACAGAGCCGCATGATGATCACCTGCTTCCGGGAGTGGCCGACGGCGCTCGCGCCGCTGCGGGGGGCGTCCGGGGAGTTCGAGGCCCGGCTTCCCGCCGGCGAGCGCCTCTGGTACGGCAGCGGCCGCGCGGCCCTCTTCGACCTCCTCGGCACCCTCGGCCTCGAGCCCGGCGCGGAGGTCCTGATGCCGGCCTACATCGCCGCGGGCGTCATCGACCCCGTGCGAGCCCAGGGTCTGCGGCCGCGCTTCTACCCCACGGGCGCCGACCTCCTCTTGGATGAAGGCGCCGTCATGGACGCGGCCGGCCGCGGAGCGCGGGCGGTGATCGTGCTCCATCCGATGGGGCGCCCGCAAAAGATCGAGCGTCTCGCCGGCTTTTGCCGCGAGCGCGGCGTCGCGCTCATCGAAGACTGCGCGCAGGGACTTTTCAGCCGGGATTTGGACGGCCGCCCGCTCGGCTCGCGCGGCGACGCCGCGCTGTTCTCTTTGCCCAAGTTCCTCGGCACCGTCGACGGCGCGGTCCTGGTGCTGCGCGGCCGCGCCGCTCCCCAGCGCCCCCGCCGCCG
This sequence comes from Elusimicrobiota bacterium, assembly GCA_035536155.1. Taxonomy (GTDB): domain Bacteria; phylum Elusimicrobiota; class Elusimicrobia; order UBA1565; family UBA1565; genus DATLOS01. The sequence goes on along the minus strand of DATLOS010000457.1, from coordinate 3,078 downwards.
CCACGCCGCGGCCCGAGCCGCCGGCGCCTGGCACCGGGCCCATCTTCTCGCCAACCGCTGCCTCCACGAGGCCTCCCAGCCCGCCCTGTGCGACGTCCTGCTCGGCGCGAGCGGCTTCTTCCACGAGCGCTACTACGCCCTCGCGGGCGCGGACTTCCGTCCCGCGCCCCCCGCGGCCTCCACCCTCGCCGCGGCGTCGCGGCTCGACGTCGAGGGCTTGGTCCGCCGCCGCCGCGCCAACGTCGAGCGCCTCTACGCGGGGCTGAAGAGCCCGGCGCTGCGGCTCGTTTATCCCCGCGACCTGCCCGGCTGGGTCCCGCTCGCCGTCCCCGCCTTCGTCTTGGGCCGCGAGCGCGCGAGCGTCCAGGCCGAAGCCCGCCGCCGCGGCGTGCTCCTCGCGTCCCTTTCGCAGCGCTGGGACTACATCCCGGCCGGCGAGGCCGCGGCCTTCGCCGCCGAGCGGGCCTATCTCGACTCGCACGTTCTCATCCCGATCAACGAGCACATCGACGACGCGCGCATGGAGCGCGTGGTGCAAACGCTCAACGACCTCTAGGTGAAACCCATGCCCCCGCGACCCTTCCGAGACGGCTTCGACTCCGACGGCCTCTACATCATCGCCGAGGCCGGGGTGAACCACAACGGCGACCTGGACACCGCCCTGGAGATGGTCGAGGCGGCGAAGGCCTCCGGCGCGGACGCCGTCAAGTTCCAGACCTGGATCACCGAGCAGGTCTACGGCCGGGACTCCCTCAAGCCCGCCTACCAGAACGCCGGCACCGACCCGAACGAGTCCGAGTTCGACACGGTCAAGCGCAACGAGCTCTCCTTCGGCGCCTTCCGCACGCTCAAGAAGCACTGCGACAAGGTCGGCATCACCATGCTCTCCACCCCCGACGAATGGAAGAGCGCCGACTTCCTGATCGACGGCCTCAAGCTCCCCGCGATCAAGATCGCATCCCAAGACGTGAACAACCTGCCCTTCTTGCGCTACCTGGCTTCGCGGCGCACGCCGCTGATCTATTCGACGGGGACGGCCTCCCTGGCCGAGGTCGCGACGGCCGTGGACGCGATGCTCGCCGCGGGCTGTCCCGCGCTGGCCGCGCTCCACTGCACCAGCTGCTACCCGGCGCCGCTGGGCTCCGTCAATCTGCGCGCGATCGCGACCTTGCGCGAGGCGCTGCGCATCCCCGTCGGCTACTCCGACCACACCTTGGGCGTGGAGATGGGCGGCGCCGCCGTCGCCCTGGGCGCCTGCATCCTGGAGAAGCACTTCACCCTCTCGCGGCGCATGCCCGGGCCCGACCAGCAGGCCTCCCTCGAGCCCGGCGAGCTGCGCGAGTACGTCGCCTCGGCGCGCCGGGTCAAGTCCGCCCTGGGCGACGGCGTGAAGGTCCTACGCCCGGAGGAGGCCGGAAACCGCCGCGCGATGCGCCGCTACCTCGCCGCGTCGCGCGATCTGCCCGCGGGCCGCGTCCTGCGCGCCAAGGACCTCGCGCTCATGAAGATCACCTACGGCCTCGGCCCCGAGAGCCACGACTTGGTCGTCGGGGCGAAGCTCAAGCGCGCCCTGCGCGCCGGCGAGCGCATCCGCCTCGACAACCTCGCCTTCGCCTCGGACGCCGGCTTCGTCAAGGCATGAGAAAGCGCCTCAAGGTCTGCTTCTTCACCGGCTCCCGCGGCGAGTACGGCGCCCTGCGCTGGCTCATGAAGGACATGCGCGAGGACCCGGCCTTCGAGGTGCGCGTCGTGGCCCTGGGCTCCCACCTCCTGCGCGAGTACGGCTACACCTACCGCGAGCTCGAGCGCGACGGGCACAAGATCGACGCCAAGCTCCCCGGCTCCTTCGACACCCGCTCGGCTCTCTCCCTGGCCAAGGCCGTGGGGCTCTGGACCGGGGGCGCGGCCGAGGCCCTCGCGCGCTTTCAGCCCGACCTCGCGATCGTGGCCGGGGACCGCTACGAGCTCCTCGCGGTCGTCCCGGCCTGCGTCCTGCTCCTCACCCCCATCGCGCACATCTCCGGCGGCGAGGTGACCGAGGGCGCCATCGACGAGCAGACCCGCCACGCCGTGACCAAAATGGCCCACTTCCACTTCGTCTCGAACGAGGACTTCGCGCGCCGCGTGCGCCGCATGGGCGAGGAGCCCTGGCGCGTCAAGGTCACGGGCGATCCCGGCCTGGACACTTTGCGCCGCCTGCGCCCCCTCTCGCGCCGGGAGCTCGAAGATCGCCTGAAGCTCGACCTTTTGCGCCCCACCGCGCTCTGCACCTTCCACTCCGTGACCCTCGAGGCCGGCGACGCCGAGCGCCAGTCGCGCGAGTTCGTGTCGGCCCTGGAGCGCGTGCCCCTGCAGTACGTCGTCACCTATCCCAACGCGGACCAAGGCAGCCGCGGGATCATCGCCCGCCTCGAGCGCTTCGCCCGCGCGCGCCCGGACAGCGTGCGCCTGGTCCCCTCGCTCGGCCAGCACGCCTATCTCAGCCTGATGCGGCACGTGCGCATGATGGTCGGCAACTCCTCGAGCGGCCTCTGGGAGGCGCCCTCCTTGAACCTTCCCGTCGTGAACATCGGCAACCGCCAGGAGGGCCGCATGCGCGCGGCCAACGTCATCGACGTCGCCTGCCGCGCGGACGCCGTCGCCGCCGCGATGCGCCGCGCCCTGCGCTACGACCGCTCGCGCCCCTGCCGCAACCCCTACGGCGACGGCCGCGCCAGCGCCCGCATCCGCGCCTACGTGAAGAACGTCTTCGCCCGCAAGGACCGCGAGACCATCCTCAAGAAGCGCTTCGCGGATCGCTAGCATGGCCTGGGATCCCGCGTGGGACGACGTCTTCCGCGCCCAGCCCTGGGGCAAGTATCCCCCCGAGGAGGTCGTCCGCTTCGTCGCGCGCAATTTCTATAAGGCGCCCGACCGCGGCGCGGTGCGCCTACTCGAGATCGGCTGCGGCCCGGGCGCGAACCTCTGGTACGCGGCGCGCGAGGGCTTCGCCGTCTTCGGCATCGACGGCAGCGAGCCGGCCTTGGAGGCCGCGCGGCGCCGCTTCGCCGCCGAAGGCCTGGCCGGGGAGTTCCGCCG
>DATLOS010000456.1:0-5485 GCA_035536155.1 Elusimicrobiota bacterium | reverse complement strand
TCGGCACGCACGGCGGCTCGCTCGCGGCGGTGGCGGTGCCCTGCCTGGTCCTCCTCGTGCCCATCCTCGACATGACTATGGTCTCGGCGACGCGGATATTGACCGGACGCTCCGTGGCCGAGGGGGGCCGCGACCACTCCTCGCATCGCCTGGTGTCCCTCGGGCTTTCCGAGCGCAGCGCCGTCCTCCTTCTCTGCGGCCTCTCGGCCGCCGCGGGCACCGGGGCCATCCTCGTGCGCCGGCTTTCGTCCGGTTCCGGAGCGCTGTCGTTCACGCTCCTCGTCATCGCCTTCGGCATTTTCGGCGTCTACCTCTCCCGCATGACCTTCGACGCCGCGGCCGCGGGCGAGAGGAAGGCCCGGCGCTCCATCGCCACGGAGATCCTCTACGAGTTCGCCTTCAAGCGCCGCCTGCTCGAGGTGACGCTCGACCTGGTCCTGATGATGTGCGCCTACGCCTTGGCCTACGGCCTGCGCTTCGACTTCCAGCTGCCGGACGTCTTCTATCGCTCCCTGATCCTCTCCTTGCCGCTGGTGGTGGCGGCGTCATTCCCCTGCTTCTTCGCGGTCGGCGTCTACCGGGGGATGTGGCAGTTCACCGGGCCGCGGGAGATCGGGCGCTTTTTCGTCGGCGCGGTGGTCGCGACCTTGGTCTCGCTCGCCGCGGTCGTCTCCATCTACCGCTTCGATGGCTTCTCCCGGTCGGTGTTCCCGCTCTACGGGCTGCTCCTCTTCGTATTCGTCGCCCTATCGCGCCTCTCCTTTCGCCTGCTGAGCGGCCTCATCGTCTCCCTGCGGCCGGAGCCCGAGGGCGCCGTGCGCGTGGCCATTTACGGCGCCGGGCAGCTCGGGGAGATCCTGGCCGGCGAGCTCTACCGCGCCAACGGCCACGCTCCGATGAAACCGGTCGGCTTCATCGACGACAACGAGAGCAAGCGCGGCCACGGCATCCACGGCGTGCCGGTGCTGGGCGGCGTCCACGAGCTCGAGAAGCTCTATAGCCGGACCAAATTCGAGCGCCTGCTCGTCTCGTCGCGCAAGATCTCCGAGGGCAACCTCTGGCGCGCCAAGGAGTTCTGCCGGGCGCGGGGCATCCGCGTTCAGCGCTATGACTGGGTCTGCGAAGACGTCGAGTAGCCTGGCCCTGGCCGCCGTCTTATTCGCGCCGAGCGTCCGCCCCTGCCGGGCCGCGGCGCCCGCTCTTCCCGATTTCCCCATAGGCCTCTATACCGCCTACGAGCCTTCGGAGCTCCCTCGCATCCGCGCCGCGGGGTTCGATCACGTCTTCCTCCACGCCGAGCCCGATAAGCTGGCGGCGCTCGCGACGCGGGCACGGGAAGAAGGAATGGGCGTGCTCCTCGAGCCCGACGCGGCGATGCGCGGCCAGCAGCCGGTCGCGCGCTGGCCGGTGGCGGCCTGGTACCTCCAGGACGAGCCCGAGGTCTGGCACGTCTCGCCGGAGCAGCTCGCGGAGAAATCTCGCCGCGTACGGGCTTGGGACCCCCGGCGCGCGCAAGTTTTCGTCGTGGGCAAGGGCGCCGCGGCGAAGGATTACGGCGGCATCGGCGACGCGCTCATGCTGGATTGGTATCCGGTCCCGCACCTGCCCCTGGAGTCGGTCGGGGAGCAGATCGACCTCGTCCGCAAGGCGCTTCCCTTGGGAAAGCCGCTCTGGTTCGTGGTGCAGGCCTTCGATTGGCGCGACGACCCTCCCCGAGTGCCGGGCCGGAAGATCGGCCGCTTCCCGGATCACGCGGAGATCCGCTTCATGAGCTGGCAGGCGATCCTGCACCGGGTCGACGGCTTGTTCTACTTCCGCCTGCACCGTCCCAACGGGACGACGCTGTGGGACTATCCCGAGCTCTGGCAGGCGGTGGAGCGCGTCTCTCTCGAGATGGCCGCCTTCAAGCCCGTCCTGGTGCGCGGCAAGGAGGTCCCGCCTCCGTTCGCCGCCGGGGACAAGAACCTCGAGGCGCGCGCCTGGCGCCGTCTCGGCCGCGGCTATGTCGCGATCCTCGATCGGGACGGGAAGGCGGAGGCGGCGGTGCCGGCGGAGCTCCTGGCGCCCCGCTGGCGCCCGCTCTTCGCGAACCGCCGCGACGTCCGCGAGCTCCTCCGCTGCGAAGGCGAGGCCTGCTTCCTGCGGCCGCACCAGGTGCTGGTCCTGGAAAGCCGGCTCTGGCCGTTCTAGCTGGGCCCCGCGCTTGACGCCGGCGGAGGCTCCCCCTAGACTATCAGCCATGTTCCGCGCCCGTCGGATCTTCGGCGTCGATTTGCGCTCGCTCGGCCTCTTTCGGATCGCGCTGGCGGCCCTGCTCCTCTATGATCTGGCCGACCGCGCCCGCGACCTGGGCGTCTTCTACACCGACGACGGCATCCTGCCCCGCGAGACGGCGCTGCGCTACTTCCCGCGCCTGCTGCAGGCCTGCGTCCACCTCGCCACGGGCTCGTGGTGGGGAGAGGCGCTCATCTTCGCCGTCATGGCCGCGTGCGCGGCGGCCTTGCTCGCCGGCTGGCGCACGCGGATCGCCTCGGTCCTCTGCTGGTACCTCTGGGTCTCGCTCCAGTGTCGCGTGCCGCCGATCCTTTACGGGATGGACAACCTCCTGCGCCTGCTCCTCTTCTGGGGGATGTTCCTGCCTTGGGGCGCGCGCTTCTCCGTCGACGCGGCCCGCCGGCCCGGCGCCCGACCCCGCGAGAGCGACGTCTTCTCCGCGGCGAGCGCCGCGCTCCTCGTGCAGGTCGCGGTCATGTACTGGTTCACGGCCGCGGCGAAGAGCGCTCCGGAGTGGACCAGCGAGGGAAGCGCCCTCTACTACACGCTCCACATCGACCACTTCGTCACGCCGCTCGGGGCCTGTCTGCGCGAGCACCGCGGGCTGTGCAGGGCGCTGACCTTCGCCACGCTGGGCTGGGAGTCGTTCGGCCCGTTCCTCTTCTTCTCGCCGGTCGCGTTCCTCCCCGCGCGCTTGCTGGCGGTCGCCGGGTTCGCCGCGCTCCATGTCGGCATCGGGGCCTGCATGTCGGTCGGCCTCTTCCCGGTTCTCGGGCTGATCTCGCTTATCCCGTTCCTGCCGGCCGAGGCCTGGGAGCTCCGCTTTCGCGGGCGAGCCCGGCTCGAGGCTCTGGCTCGCGCCGCCGCCGCGCGGGCGGCGCGGATTCCCGGCGCCGGCAGCCCCTTCTTCGAGCTGCCCCGCGCGCTCGACGTCCTGGTCGCGGTCCTCGCCGCCTACGCCTTCGCCTGGAACCTGATGACGCCGCCGCCCGACGGCATGACGGTGCCGGAATGGGCGCGGGAGCCCGGCTATCTCCTGCGGCTCGACCAGGACTGGAGCATGTTCGCGCCCTTTCCCATGAAAGACAACGGCTGGTTCGTCGTGCGGGGCCGCCTCGAGGACGGCCGGGGGGTGGACCTCCTGCACGGGCGCCCGGGCGAGCCCGACCCCGCGAGGCCGCGCTGGATCTATCGGGAGTACAAGAACAAGCGCTGGAAGAAGTACCTGATGAACCTGCGCGAGGACCGCTGGGCGGAGGAACGGCAGAACTACGCCGAGTGGCTCTGCCGGAGCTACAACCGCGCGCGCTCGGGGCGGGACCGCCTGCGCGAGCTCACCGTGAAGTACATGATGGAGGAGATCAAGCCGCAGGGCCCCGCGCCGATCGTCGAGCAGACCTTCGTGCGCTACTACTGCTACTGAGCGTAGTGGGAGCGGAAGGCCGCCGCGTCGGCCCACGGCGTCGAGCCCCCGGCGCGCCTCCCCCAGTGCCGGAAGTACGCCCCCGCGAGGTGCGCCCAGGCATGGAGCTCGCGCAGATGCGGGTGCGCGCGCAGGAAGCGCTTGAGGGGGCGGCTCGGGCGGGGAAAGACGGGGGGCGGAGGGAGCTCGGCGCCCTCGAGGGTGACGCGCTCCGTGCGGCAGGGCAGGGCCCGCCCCAGGCGCGCGCAGGCCAGGTCGACCGCGTCCTTCGCCATGAGGCGGAAGTCCGACATCTTGCCGCCGCCCGCGGTAAGCAGCCCGGCGGCGCCCTGGCCGGCGTGGTCCAGGATCTCGTACTCGCGCGATAGGAGCTTCTCGGAGCCCGATTGGCCGAGGATCGGGCGCGCGCCGACGACGACCCGCGCGTGCGGCGGAAGGCCCGGGAGGTAGCGGCGCGCAGAGTCGGCCAGGTAGCGGATCTCGTCCTCCGAGGCGCGCAGGGCGTCGGGGTCCGGCGGGGCGTCGAGGTCGGTGGGGCCGATCAAGGTCCCGCCGGGGTGGGGCAGGACGAAGACGTAGCGCTCCCGGTCGACGGCCTCGAGGATGAGGCCCACCGGCGCGAGCGCCCGGTCGTAGGCGAGGTGCGTGCCCTGGCGCAGGCGCAGCGGGATGCGGGGACCGGCGAGGCTCGAGACCTTGTCGATCCATGGCCCCGCCGCGTTGATGGTCACCGGCGCGCGCAGCTCCGTCCGAATCCCGTCCGGGCCCTCGGCCCGCACGCCCGCGACCCGGCCGTCCTCGCGCAGGAACTCGACCACGCGGGTGCCCGCGCGCACCTCGGCGCCGAGCTTGCGCGCCGCCTCCAGGTTGGCGGCGACCAGGCCCTCGGCGTCCACCCACCACTCGTCGAAGCTCACCGCGCCCAGCAGCCCTTCGGGGGCCAGGCCGGGCACGAGGGCGAGCGCGTCCTCGCGCGTCAGGCGCAGGTGCCCGAGGCCCAGCTTCATGCGCTGGAAGCCGTCGTAGCACTCGAGCAAGGTCTCTACCGTCTCCGGCCCGTGCCGGTGGCCGCGGTAGATCGGCCAGAGGATGGGCAGGCGGCGCACCAGGGGCCGGGCGATGCGCACGATGTTGCCCGAGTCCCAGGAGGTCTCGTGCGTGGTCAGGCGGTCGTACAAGAGGTAGCGCAGGCCTCCGTGGATGAGGTGGCTGGAGGCGGCCGTGGTGGCTCGGCCCGGCTCGCCTTTCTCGAGGAGGAGGCCCTTGAGGCCGCGCAGGGAGAGATCGCGCAGGATCCCGGCGCCCGTGATCCCGCCTCCGATGACGATCGCGTCCCAGGACATTTCGCGAAGTCTATCATTTAGATAGAATGAAGCTTCCGTCCATGAGGCGCGTCCCTTTCTACCTCGCGGTCGTCGCCATCGCGGCGGCCATCGTCGGCTCCGCCGTGGCCATGCGGCACTTCCTCGACGGCCTGCCGCCCTTCTACGTCTTGGAGGAGTACACCCCGTCTTTGACCACGCGGGTCTACGACGTCCACGAGGAGCTCCTGGCCGAGCTCTCCATCGAGAAGCGGGCGCTCCTGAGCTTGCCCGAGATCCCCAAGGACCTGCAGAACGCGGTCATCGCCACCGAGGACTCGCGCTTCTACGAGCACTGGGGCATCTCGCCGTACTCGATCATGCGCGCCGCGGTGAAGAACTTCATCAAGGGCCGCGTGGTCGAGGGCGCGTCGACCTTGACCCAGCAGCTCTCGAAGCTGATCTTCCTCACGCCCCAGCGGAAGTT
>DATLOS010000455.1:0-6941 GCA_035536155.1 Elusimicrobiota bacterium | reverse complement strand
CAGATCCAACAGAAGTCCGACCAGATGAACAACCTCAACTGCAACTCCGGCGGCTGCGGCGGGCACGTGTCGGAGTGCCAGTCCCTGGGAGACCAGATCAAGCAGCTTTGCAACCAGGACAACGCGCTCATGCAGCAGATCGCCGCCGCCTGCAGCGCGTTCTCGGGCGGCCAGTCGTCCCAGCGCAACTGCAATTGAGGAGTAGAGAGGCGACATGACTCCAGAGGACAAGCCGCAGCTGCCGAGAAATCCCGAGACGCAGGCCAAGCCGGCGGAGCGCAAGGCGGGCGCGGGCGGTCTCGCCAGCGTTGCCGCCAAGGCCCCGCCCCGGGCGCTCGGCGGCATCCGCGCCCGCGGCGCCTCGGCGACCGCGGCGGGCTTCGCCGCCCGCTTGCGCTCCTTGAGCCGGCGCGACCTCGCCTTCATCCTGGCCGGGCTCGCGGTGCTGCTCATGGCGCCGGTGGCCGAGCACCTCCTCAGCTCCCCGGACGGCGACGCGGCGGCGCGCCTGGAGGAGGGTTTCGACCGCAGGGGCGCGCTGTTTCCCGACGGGACCAGCGTGTACGAGGACGGCACGGGCGGCTTCTCGCCCGGCGGCCTCGTGGGCCAGGACAACGACGTCATCACGCCTTTGAACGTCCGGGATCCCAGCGCCTTGGTGCTGGGCGCCGAGGCGCGCCCGCGGGCGCCGGTGGGGGCTCCGACGCCCGGCGTGAGCGCGACGGCGGCCAAGCCCAGCAAGGACGATTGGCGCAACGCCTTGAGCGCCGCGGCCACGGGCGGGGCCAAGGCGGCGGCGAAGAGAGCCAGCTTGCCCGCGCCCACGGCCAAGATGGCCGGCGCACTGCGAGGCTTGGGGGCCCTGAGCGGCGGCGGCAGCGGGGCCTCCTTCAAGCTCGACACGCCGGCCCTCACGGGGGCGCCCAACCGCGCGCGCGACAGCGGCGCCCTCTCCCGGGTGAGCACGGGCTCGGACTATCGCGGCGTGGCGAACCGCTCCCTGGCCCCGGGCAGCGGCCTCGAGGCGCTCAAGGCCGGCGGCAACCGGCAGGGGGACGTCCTGAACCGCGGCGGGGCGACGAACTCCCTCGACACGGCGGCCAACACCCAGATCTCGGGCGGCAACGGGCAGGGCGGCGCCAGCGGGCCCAGCGAAGGGCGCGACGGCAAGGACCCGGGCGGCAGCAGCTCGAAGGACAACAAGTCCACCTCGCTGCCGACCACCGAGAACCTCGCCCTGCTGCGGGCGAAGCTGGAGATGGAGAAGTCGATCGACCTCAAGTACAAGAAGAAGGCATGGAAGGAGTTCGAGCGCGAGAAGATGCTCGAGGAGCTCCTGATGAAGTCGGCGGTGGAGAACCTCGTGGGCAAGGGCCTCTTCGAGCCCATCGGCAAGGCTTCCGCCAACCTCTTGGGCAAGATGATGGGAGGCGGGGCGAAGGACATCAACTGCGTGTGCAAGGACCCCTCGAAAGGCTGCGCGCCGGGCCACAAGTTCACGATCGCGCCGGACGACAAGAACCCGAACGGCAACACCAGCATGATCATCCAGGCCCAGCAGTCGGGCTACATCTGCGACGGCACCGCGCCCGCCCTGGGCGGCACGGCCTCGTCGACAGCCACCGGCGGCTCGACCGCGGCCGGGGCGACGGACCCCGCCGTCACGCCCACGATAAGCGCCGGGCGGACGGAGGCCAGCAATGCGGCCGCCGCGGGAGCGGTGGGCGTGGGAGCGTTCGGCGCCTTGGACGAGGCGGATAACGCGGCGGCCGCCTTCACCGCGAAGCTGAGCGGCTTCAAGACCTACAGCGCCTCCGATATCGGCGCCGTATCGGCGAAGCTGTCGGACGCCAAGACTCGGCTCGCCAACGTCTCCAAAGAGAACAAGACCGCCCGCGAGTCCTTGGACGATGCCGACAACGCCTCCGCGGAAGTCGTCGGCAAGGACGCCAAGAAGCTCGCCGCGGAGGACGACGTGTATGTGCGCACCAAGCGGCTTCTGGACAAGGTCGGGACCCCCAACTTCAGCATGACGGCGGAAGAGGACTACCGGAAGGTGGTCCAGGCGCCGGACGGCCGCTTGGGGAGGATCGCCGCGGCGGATTTCTCGACCTTCAACACGGCCGACCAGAAGGCGACGGAGGCGATCCGGCGGGCGGAGCAGGCGAAGCAGGAGCTTGCCGGCTCCCTCGGCGCGATCAGCGACACGAGCGGCACCGAGAGCATCGCGAGCATCGGAGCCAGCTACGCGAGGGAGCGCCGGGGAAGCCCGCTGATCCACGAGGCCATGCAGCAGCTCGGTCCGGTCACCGAGGCGGCGGGCGGCGCGGTCGAGAAGACGAAGACGGCCGAGGGAAAGGCGAAGACGGGCGGCGCCGTCCAGCTGCCGAACGCCGACCGGGAGATCATCGGCTTGCGCGATCCCGCGGTCGCCGTCGCCCGGGACGTCAAGGCTTACGCGGAAGCTCCGACCGACGAAAAATTGAACGCGTTGAAGAACAAGAACGACTCCCTGGGGCGCAGCGTCCAGGAGGCGTGCCGGACGCTCGTCTCGGCGCGCAACGACGTCGGCTACCGGGGCGCGCGGGGCAAGCCGCCCGAGTGGGACAGGGAGATGTGCCCCACGGACCGCATCCCGGAGGACACGGATTAGGTCTAATCCGCTAAAGTCCGGCTAGGCCAAAGGACCCGCGTCGGTTAGGCCGAATATCCGCGCTCCCCGCGCCCCCAAAGTCTCATACGGGGGCGCGGGGCGTTTTCTACTATTCTGCCCGGAGGCGGTGAGAGGCAGAGGCAGGGAGAACCGTCATGGGACGACCGAATCGCATCCAGTTCGCGGGCGCCTGTTATCACGTCATGCTCCAGGGCAACAACCGCCAGGAGCTCTTCCAGACCCCCCAAGACCGCCGTTATTTCCTTTCGCTCCTGAAGACGTACAAGGAGCGCTACGAGCTCAAGGTGTACGCCTACTGCCTCATGGCGAACTACGTCCACCTCCTCATCGAGACCGAGCTCCCCAACCTCTCCAAGGTGATGCAGGGCTTCAACACGTCCTATACCAAGTACTTCAACCAGCAGCACGAGACCCAGGGCCACGTCTTCCAGGGCCGCTATAAGGCGCTCCTGGTCGACAAGGAGACGTACCTGCTCGAGCTCACCCGCTACGTCCACCTCGCCCCGGTGCGCGACGGCCTCAAGGAGAAGCCGTGGCGCTATCCTTGGTCCTCCTGCCCCGCCTACGTCGAGGCCCAGGGCAAGGAGTCCCTGGTCGACACCGAGCCGGTCCTCAAGCGCTTCGCCAAGAGCCGCCTCGCCCAGTCCGTGCGCTACCTCCAGTTCATCAAGGAGCGCTCCCGCGAGATCCCGGCGACGATCCCCACCGTGCGCGGCCTCTTCGTCGGCAGCCAGGCCTTCGCCGACGCCGCGGCGAAGAAGGCCGGCGTCAGCGTCCCGCCCGCGGCCGGGGAGCGCGACGAGGCCCAGATCAAGGCCATCATCACCCAGGTGCTGGAGAAGCACGGGGTCGACGAGGAGCGCCTTTTCGGCCGCAGCCAGTGGCGGGAGATCTGCACCGTGCGCAAGGAGGCGATCTACCGGATCTGGAAGGAGGCGAAGCTGGGCGTCACCGACATCGGCCGCCTCTTCAACCGGACGCCTTCCGCCGTCAGCCAGCTCATCCGCGCGATGGAGACGTCGCGCTTCTCCAACAACTAGCCGAATTTTGCTAGCCTGGCCCCAGTGGCCAAAAAGATCCTGGTCGTGGAGGATGACGAGAACTTCGCGGAGCTCGTCGCCGGCTTCCTCGGCACCCGCGGCTTCGAGGTCGCCCGCGCCGGGGACGGCGAAGAGGCGCTCAAGAGCGTGGCGCTCTCCAAGCCCGATCTGGTGATCTTGGACATCATGCTGCCCAAGAAGCACGGCTACGAGGTCTGCGAGCGGCTGCGGGAGCGCTGGAGCTCGAAGGAGCTCCCCGTCCTGGCGCTCACCTCCAAGGCCTACCCCGCCGACCGGAACGCGGCGCAGACGGTGGGCGCGGACGCTTTCCTGACGAAGCCTTGCTCGCTGGTCGAGGTGGAGCGGGTGGCGCGCCAGCTGCTGGGCGAGCCGCAGTCCTAAGATCAGTCCGGCACGCCCGGGCCCTTGATGTCGCCCGTGCTGTGGTCCGAGCTCGAGTCCTTCTCCATGTGCTGCTGGCGCGCGGCCTGCGCGGCCTTGTAGCGGTCCTGGGCCGCCTTGTTCTCGGCCTCGACCTTCTTCTGCTCGGGGGTCTTCTCGTCCTTGTTGCCGCCCATGGCGCCGGCCATCGCGCCCATCTGGCCGAGGCTCTGGGCCGCGGAGCTGGCGGCCTCCAGCGCCGCGGTCGCGACCTCGTTCTGGGCCTCGGAGGCGGCCATCTGGGCCATGATCACGACGATGGCGGCCTGCGCGGCGATGGCCGCCCCGCCGATGATGAAAGGCATGGACTGCGTGACCTGGTTGTACTTGCTGGCCAGCTCGCCGCCGATGGCGCCGGTCGCGGCGCCGGCGCCCATGGCCGCGACCGCCAGGGCCTGGGCCATCTGGATGAGCTGCGACTTGGAGACGGGATCCGTGGCCTTCTGCGCGGAGCTGGCCATCTTCGCCGCGGCCTGGACCAAGGTCTGGCCCATCATGAGCATGGCCATGCCGGCGTAGAGGAGGTTCTGGTAGGGCGTCTTGTTGGCGGTCTTGTCGATCGGGGGCGGCGGCTCGGAGGTGCCGATCTCCTTGGTGTCCATGCCGCTCGAGGAGGAGCCCTTGCTCGAGCCCGCGGAGCCGGTCTGGCCCAGCGACGGGCCCTTCGAGGAGCTGGCGTCGAAGGCCGAGGAGGCGGTGGAGGAGGAGGCGTCCGCGGCGCCCGCGGTCATGGCGCGGCGGCTTATCTTGTTGACGGCCAAGAGCTGCGCCTGCGCTCCGCCGGACTGCACGACGCCGGTCATGTGGCGGCGAGGCTGGGTCAGCGCGCGATCGACGCCGAAAGCGCTCAAGCCCTTGCGGTAGATGTCCTGGAAGCCGCCGCCCACCTTCCCGCCCAGCGAGGCGACCGGCTTGAGGGCCACCTTCGTCGAGGCGCTCGAACCCGTGCCGACGCCCTTGGCCGCCTTCATGCGCGGGACGTTCATCTCCTGCGCCGGGGCGGACTTGGCCGCGGGGATCGGGGGGATCTTGAGCTTGGTCGCGGCCGTCGCCGCGGGCGCCGCCGGCGCCGCTCCGTCTCCGTTGGACAAGGCCTCGGGGCCGGAGTTCGCTTGGGCGAAGTAATCGAGGGCGGAAGGGCCGCCGTCGGAGACCGCGTCGGAGTCGGGAGCCTCCGCTCTCGCCGGGTCGGCGCCGACGAAGATCTCGTTGCGGGGGATGGCCACCGAGTCGCCGCGGTCGGAGCCGCGCATCAGGGAGATCGCCGCCACCAAGGTTCCGCCGGCCAAGAGGGCGGTGACGATGCCCAGCGTGCTGATCGCGGAGCTGCCCAGGCCGGTGATCCGCGCCGCGGCCTGCAGAAGCGCGCCCAGGCCGGTGCCGGAGGTCGCGCCGACGGTGGGAAGCGAGCCGCCCGCGGCGACGGAGCTCAGCTCGAGGCCGCCCGCGCCGGTGCCGGCGCCGGCCCCCGCTCCCGCGCCGGGAGCCCAAGGCGCGCCGACGCCTTTCTTCTCTTCCTCTTTCTTCTTGGCTTGCGCGGCGCCGCGCACTCGGATCGGTTCCATGGAGCTCACCGTGCGAACAGTATAGCCCCCCGCGGTCCGGGGGGCGTAGGGCCCAAGGGCCCATATGTAAATATAGGTCTAAAGACCTAATTTGTAAATAGGCCTCGCGGCGGCCGTCGCTTGACAGGGAAGCGCGAGGGGCCTATCCTTCTCGCCGTGCCTTCCGGCATCCTCGCGCGCTTCCTGCGCTCCATGGCCGGCCTGGCCCTGGCGCCGGCCCTCGTCATGGGCCTGCTTCTGCTCCGCGCGACCCGGTCGGGCATGCAGGAGGCCGTCCTCGAGCTCCAGAGCAAGCTGGCCGAGACGAGCGCCCGGCGGATCGCCGAGACGCTCCGCGGGGTTGACTCGCGCGTCGGCTTCGTGAGGACCGAGCTGACGCGGCCCAGCCTCGACTGGCGGGCGAAGCAGGACATCCTCAAGGGCTGGCTCGAATCGGAGCCCGAGGTCGAGGAGGTCAGCCTGCTGCGCAACGGCCGGGAGATCCTGCGGGTCTACGACGCGCGGTCGGTGCCGCCGGGCCGCTCGTCGCGGGCCGCGGACCCGGCCTACCGGCAGCTGCGCCGGACGGGCCGCCGGGCCCTGCGCATGATCCCGCGCGCGGGCGCCCCGACCCGGCTGGAGGCGTACTACCCGCTGGCGCCGGGGGCGGATCTTCGGGTCGGCATGAGCCTGCGCTCGCTCTGGGGCTGGCTGACGGGCGAGCGCGTCGGCGGCACGGGCTACGTGGTCCTGCTCGGGCCCAAGGGCGAGCCCATCATCTACTCCCCGCTGGCCGGCCTCGAGGCGGGCTCCCGGAGCGCGCACTGGCCCGTGGTGGCCGCGGCCCTGCAGGCGCGGACCGTCGGCTCCACCGAGTACGAGGACCTGGACGGGCGCATGCAGGTGGCGGCTTATGCGCCGGTGCCCGAGATCGGGGGCGCCGTCCTGGTCCAGCAGTCGCGGGCTCAGGCCTACGCGGCGGCTCTGCGCATGCAGCGGGTCGGCGCCATGATCCTCATCGTGGTGTGCGCGCTGGCGCTCCTGGTCGCGGCGGCCATGGCCCGCTCCATGACCGGGCCCCTCCTCGAGCTCACGCGCGCGGCGGAGCGGGTCTCGGCGGGCGAGTTCCCGGAGGCGGCCGTCGTCGCCACGGGCGACGAGCTTCAGGGATTGGCGGACACCTTCGCGCGGATGGTCGCGCGCTTGAAAGGCTACGCGGAGCTCCAGGTGGACCGTCTCCTC
>DATLOS010000454.1:0-2448 GCA_035536155.1 Elusimicrobiota bacterium | reverse complement strand
GGATTGGCGAGAGTGAAGGCCTTCAACCCTCTCGCGGACTGCGCCGCATGTGGGAGGAAGCTATGACGCGGATGAACAAGCTGGACGTCCTCGGAGTGCTGCAGGAGCACGGGGCGATCGTGAGCGGGCATTTCCGCCTGCCGTCGGGCCTGCACAGCCCGACCTACGTGCAGACGGCCGTCGTGCTCCAATACCCGCACCTGGCGCAGAAGATCGCCCGCGCGGTGAGCGAGAAGTTCCCGGGGGCGGTGGACGTCGTGGTCTCCCCGGCGATGGGCGCGGTCGTCCTCGGCCAAGAGGTCGCCCGCGTGCGCCGCTGCCGCGCGATCTTCGCGGAGCGCACCGGCTCGGTCATGTCGCTCAAGCGCGACTTCCGGCTTCAGCCCGGGGAGCGCGCCTTGATCGTCGAGGACGTCCTCACCACGGGCCACACCACCGGCGAGGTGGTGAGCTTGGCCCGCGCCTACGGGGCGAAGGTGGTCGGGGTGGCCGCGATCCTGGACCGCTCCACGGCGCACCTGCCGCTCTCGGTCCCGGTCCGCGCGCTGGTCGCGTTCCCCGTGAAGGTGAACCCGCCCGATTCCTGCGAGATGTGCGACCGCCAGGTCCCGCTGTCCTTGCCGGGGGAGAAGTTCCCGCACCTCTTCCCCGAGGAGCGCTAGAGCGTTGAGCCGGCGCCGCGGTCTCTGGCTTCTGTTCGGCTGCGAGGTGGTCCTCACGGGAGGGCTCGCCCTCTCCATGCCGTTCATGGCGCTCTATCTGAGCCGGGACCGCGGCGTCAGCGTCGGGATGGTCGGGCTGCTCCTGTCGGCCACGCTCCTCTGCGTGGCCGTAAGCCAGGGCGTGGGCGGCGAGCTCTCCGACGCGCGCGGGCGGCGCTCCGTGATGTTCTGGGCGATGGCCTGGCGGACGGCGCTCACTTTGGCCCTGGGCGAGGGCGTGCGGCGGGGGCTCGCGCCGACCGCGATCATCGCCCTCTACATGGCGGGGGCCTTCGCGGGCAACCTCTATGGGCCGGCCTCGCGGGGCTGGATCGCCGACCGCTGCGTCGCGGCCGAGCGGGTGCGCGCCTACGGCCTCCTGCGCACGGGGACGAACCTGGGCTGGGCCATCGGGCCGGCTCTGGGCGGCGCGCTGGCGGAGCGCTCCTACGCCGCGCTCTTCTACGCCACCGCGGCCGCCTGCGCCCTCTGCGCGGCCGCCGTCGGGCTTTTCCTCGAGGACTCGGCCGCGTCGCGGGTCTCGGGGTTTTCCTTGCGGGCCGCGGCGGGAGCGCTCTCCGACCCCCGCCTGCGCCGCTTCTGCCTGGGCGCCGGCCTCATCGGCATCGCCATGTCCTCCCTGGTCGTCCCGCTCTCCGTGCATGCCGCCAAGGTCCTGGGCCTCGGGGAGGCGCAGGTCGGCCGGCTGTTTTCCGTGAACGGCATCGTGGTGGTGCTCTCGCAGTGGTGGGTCTCGGGACTCTTGAGCCGGTTCCGCATCACCTCCGCGCTGGCCGGCGGCAGCCTGGTCTACGCGCTGGCCTATCTCCTGGTGGCCTCCGCGGGCGGCTTCGCGGCGCTGGCCCTCGCGGTGGCTGTGGCCTCGCTCGGGGAGATCGCGGTCTCGCCGGGCCTGCACGCGATGGCGGCCAATCTCGCGCCGGAGACCTTGCGCGGCCGCTACCTCGGCCTGGCTTCCTTCGCGCACTTGACGGGATTCGCCGCGGCCCCGGCCCTGGCGGGAGTCCTGATGGAGCGGGTCTTCCCGCGCCACCCGGGCGACGTCTGGTGCGTGGTGGCCGCCGTGGCGGTCGCCGCGGCGCTGGCCTTCCGCGTCCTGCGCGGGAGCGTGCGCCCGTCCGAGGAGGGCCTGCTCGAGGCCTCGGCGGCGGGAGCTTTATGAAGACAACCATGAGCGAGGAGCTACGATGATCGAACGCTATAGCCGGCCCGAGATGACCCGCATCTGGGACGCGGAGTCCCGCATCCGGCGCATGCTCGAGGTGGAGGTGGCGTTCCTCGAGGTCCTGGCCCCGCGCAAGGGCGTGCCCGCCTCGCAGATCAAGCTCCTCAAGGGCCTGCTCGGGCAGCCGCTCGCCAAGGCGGTCTTGAAGAAGGAGGAGAAAAGCGCCCACGACGTGGTCGCCCTGATCCAGGTCGTCTCCGAGCGCCTCAAGGGCAAGGCCCCGCAGGTGGTGCGCTATTTCCACTACGGCTTGACCTCCTCGGACGTCCTGGACACCGCGCTCGCCCTGCAGATGGGCGAGGCGGCGGACCTGCTCGTCGCCGGCTGGCGCAAGGTCGAGGGCATCCTCAAGAACCTTTCGTCGGCGCACGCCAACACCTGGATGGCCGGGCGCACCCACGGCGTCCACGCCGAGCCCCTGCCCTTCGGGCTCAAGGCCGCGAGCTGGCACGCCGAGGCGCGCCGGAACATCGAGCGCCTGGCCGAGGCCAAGGCGCACGC
>DATLOS010000453.1:0-9092 GCA_035536155.1 Elusimicrobiota bacterium | reverse complement strand
CCGCGGCGGCGGCCAAGGACCTGCCGGGCGTGGAGCTCGCCGTCCGCGACCATCCCTTCTCCCGCCTCGCCGAGCATCCGCGCTTCGCCCGCCTGGGCGGCAGGGTGCACGTGGCCACGGGCTCGCTCGCCGAAAATCTCGCCTGGGCCGACGTCGTCCTCTTCACCTACTCGACCGTGGGCGAGGAGGCCGCGCTCCAGGGAAAGACCGCTTGGCAGTGGCGGCCCCTGTCTTATGACGCCTCCGCCATCGCTGAGACCGGCGCCACCTGCCGATTCGCGTCGGTGGCCGGGCTGCGCGCCGCGCTGGCCGCCTTCCGTCCCGACCCGCTTGCCCCCGCAGAGAAGGAGCGCGTCATCGAGCGGCTCTTCTTCAAGCTCGACGGCGGCGCGGCCGCCCGCGCCGCGCAGGCGCTAGTCGAGCTGGCGCGAAAATCAGTTCGCTGACGGCCGAGCCGCCGCCGCGGCCCGAGGTCCGCTGCGCAGGAAGCTCAAGCCGCGAGAGGTCGGAGAAAGCGGAAAGGCTTCGTGTTTCACGCGCTCTAAAACCAGCAGGTCCGCATCGTCGCGGACGACGCGGTGGCTCTTCGCCAAGCGGTCGCGCAGCTCCCCCAGCCGCCCCGGCGGGATGGCCCCGTCCGGCCCGGCCAGCCCGTCCAGGAACGCATTCCACGACGGATCGAGGTGGAAGTTCACGTTTCGCCAATGGAAGGAGCCCGCGTCCTTGTCGATCACGAGCAGGTCCGTCCGGTCGAGGTACTCGGGAAACCACCAGAAGTCCGAGCGGCCCGCCGCGTAGGCCGTTATGGGGTCGTCCAGCAGAAACGTGACGCTGCGCTCCGGCGGGATCGAGTCCACGAAGGCGAGCACTCGGCGGTTGTGCGCGACCTTGCGCGAGTGATCGGGCGCGGCGTAGCCCACGAGCCGGGGCAGGACGACGGCCTTGGCGGCGTGCTTGATGGGCAGGTAGTAGAGACCGAACGCGTTGAGGCACGCGTAGACGGCCAGCGCGGCCGCGGCCGGGCGTCCCAAGCCCCGGGGCGTCTGCGGCAAAGGAGCCGCCCCGGGGCCGCAGAGCAGGCGATAGAAGGCGTAGAGCAGGCACAAGATGACCGGCAGCCAATGGTGCCCGCCGCCGGCCATCACGCTCACCACCCAGTGAAAAGCCGGAGCCAGGAAGACGAGGGGAAGCGCCTCGCGCAGGCTCGCGCGCAGGCTCCGGCCCGCCGCCATCGCGGCGAAGACCAGCGCGGGCGCGAAGACCGCCACGGCGCGCAGCAGCTCGAGCAGGTTGCCCAGCCAGCGGCGGATCCCGTCGGCCTCCGTGGTGCGCGCGAGGCGGTCGGCTAGGTTCGTCCCCGTCGTGAGCTCCATCCCGACGCGGGCCGCGGGCTGGAGCCAGAGGAAGGCCAGAAGGGTCCAGGCGACGGCCCCGCAGAACGTCGCGGCGCCCCAGGCGCGCCGCCGTTCGTTAAAGATCGCGACGACGGCGCCGAAGCAGGCGAGAAACACCGCCGAGTCCTCGGAGACGAGGCAGCCTAACGCCGCGGCGACGCCGTACACGAGCGGCTTTCCCGCCTCCAGCCCGTAGACCATCGCGGCGAAGCAGGGCGCCAGGTAGAGCGGGAGCAGGCCGTTGGCGGTCGCCGTCCAGAAGAGGCCCGAGGAGAGCAGCAGGACGGCCAGGACCAGCCAAGCGCGGTCCCGCGACGAGCGCCGCGCGGCGAGCCCGAGGAAGAGCGCCAAGCCCCCGTATTGCGCCAGCAGGCAGACCGCGTAGTAGCCGGACAAAGTCGGCCACAGCGCGTAAAACGCGGCGAAGAGGTACGGGGTGAAGTTGACGTGGTTGGCCGTGTTGTTGGCGTACGGCCACGGGCTGTCCACCACCCCGCCCAGGTTGTTGTGGTACACGGACGTTTCGAAGAGCCGCCCATGGACGGCGTTGTGGAAAAGCTGGCGCGACCAGGTGACGTCCCCGCCGGAGACGTCGCTCAAGGTGGAGAGGACCTCCTGGCGGAAAAAGAGCAGGACGGCGCCGGCCCACAGGAGCGCGGCGGCGGCGGCCGCGGCGCGGGTCCAGACGGCGTCGGAGCGCGGCCTCACGGAAGCGAATTTTAGCAAATGATATGATCGGGCCATGATCGCGCTCGGGATCATCCCCGCCCGCGGCGGCTCGAAGGGCCTGCCCGGCAAGAACGTCAAGGCGCTCGGCGGCCTGCCCCTGATCGGCTGGTCCATCCGCTCGGCCAAAGGCAGCAAGCTCCTCTCGCGCACCATCGTCAGCACCGACGATCCCGCCATCGCGGAGGCCGCCCGCTCCTGCGGGGGCGAGGTCCCCTTCACCCGGCCCGCCGAGCTCGCCACCGATGAGGCGAGCATCGTCGCCGTCATGCAGCACGCGGTCAGCTGGTACGAGTCCGCCGAGAAGCGCCGGCCGGACGTCATCGTCCTCTTGCAGCCCACCTCCCCTTTCCGGACCGCGGAGGACATCGACGGCTGCCTGAACTTGATGGAAAAGACCGGCGCAGACTCGGTGGAGACCGTCCTGCGCGACCCCACCAACCCCTTCGATCGCTTTTACCTGAAGGACGGCCTGCTCGTGCCCTGGCACGCCGACACGTTCAAGTATCCCCGCCGCCAGGACGTGCCGCCCATTTATCTCGAGACCGGGGACGTCTACGCCATGCGCTACCCGGTGCTGATGAAGGACGGCAAGGTCACCGGCAAGCGCAACGCGGGCTACGTCGTCGGCGCCGAGCGCTGGGTGGACATCGACACGCCCGACGACTTCGCCCGCGCCGAGCGGCTCCTCGAGCGGCGCGGCTGATCAGCCCCGCTCGATAGGCCCGACGATATCCGCGCAGAAGCGCGCCTGCTCGGCGAGCGTCTTGAGGCGGGCGTCCTGGCCCGAGAGGAAGGCCTCGGTCTGGCGGTAGAGGCCGGGCTTATAGCCCTTGTCGAGGGCGTCGTCGAGCGGCGCGGGCTCTATCGCCGTCGAGCCGAGCTTCTGGACGCGGAGCTCTTCCAAAGGCTGAAGGATCAGGCGCCTCTTGCGCGTGCGCAGGTCGACGCCCCAGCGGCCGGGCGCCTCCCAGTCCGCCTGGTAGGAGAAGAGCGCGCCCTGCTCGGTCTTTCCGGAGCCGGCGTAGCGCGCCGCGCTCGGGTGCCAGTCGAGGCGGCCGGCGCGGCGCCCGACGAGCTCGGCGGGCCGGCCGCCGAGGAAGAAGGCGAGGTCGATCACGTGCGAGGAGTTGGCCAGCAGCCAGTTCTCCTTGGCGCCCTTCGGCTGCGTAGACGGCGCGATCACGTGGCTCCACTCGGTGAAGTCGAAATGGAACGAGGCGACGCCGCCGTCCTCGCCGATGATCCGCTCCGCCTCGAGGACGGACGCGTAGAAGCGCCGGTTGTAGGCGACGAAGACCTGCGCGCGCTTCTTGTCGGCGAGTTTCGAAAGCTCCTGGACGTCCCCCGCGGCGACCCCGGCCGGCTTCTCGACGAGGATCCGGCTCACGCCGGCCTCGAGCAAGGCGCTCGTCGCCGGGGCGAGCTCATCGAAGCTGACGGCGACGATCGCCCGCTCGGGCCGCCCGCCGGCCAAGGCCTTCGCGACGCCGCCGCGCTTCGCCTCGACGCCGAAGGCGCCCTCGAACTTTTTCGCGGACTCCTCGCCGCGGCCCACGACGGCGTACGGGACCTTCTTCGCGGACAGGACCTTCGCGTAGTCCGCGGCCATCGCCCCGGCGCCGACGAGCCAGAGATCGCTCATGTGATGGGACAGGCGGCCGGGGCCCGCCCTTGGACGCGCGCCAAGTGGGCGTTGAAGGCCTTAAGCAGCGCCAGATGGTAGGAGGCCGACTCCGCATAAGGCGTCAACCCGCAGTCGCCGCGGCGAATCAGATCGGCCGCGACAGCGTTCGTCAGCTCGCTCTGGTAGGGGGCCTTGAAGCGGCTCTGCGTCCACTTCCAGCCCCTGGAGCTCAGGGAGAGGCGGACGAGGCCGCCGGCTTCCTCGACGACGGCGTTGGCCGTGTCGCTCGAGACCGTCAGGACCTCGGGCGTCTCGTGCCCGGCGAAGGAGTGCAGGTCGATCGCCGCGCCGCCGCCGGCGCCGACCAGCATCCCGGTGAACTCGATGAAGTCCGGCCTCTTCGAGGGCGCGATCCTCCCGTCGAGAAAGCGCGCCTCGAAGCGCAGGTCGAGCGGGCCCCGCCCGAACAGGAAGGCGAGGAGGTCGACGATGTGGATGCCGTTGCAGCCGAGCCCGACGCGCGAGCCGGCCAGGGAGAGCTTCATCGTGGTCGAGCCCGCGAAGGCGTCCCGGAGGCCGCGATAGACCGGCCAGAGCCGCCGCGGGCAGTTGACCCAGCAGCGCGTCCGCGACCGGCGCAGGATCCTCCCGAAGTCGGCGTAGTCCTTCTCGCGCTGGAACAGGAACTTCTCGAGGATGAGGAAGCGCGGCTTGACGTCGCGGACCGCGGCCGACGCCGCCGCGAGCCGGACGTCCGAGGCGGTCGCGACGACGACCAGGTCGCGGGGGCCGGCCGGAAGCTCCTTGGAGCGCACGAGCTCGACGCGCCCCCTCGCCCCGCGGCCGACGGACTCTTTCGCGAGCCGCAGCGACTCCGGCGAGGGGTCCACGACGCAGATCTCGACGGGAGAATCGAGCTTGAGCAGCGCCTGGAGGTGGCGGCGACCGATGTTCCCGGCGCCGACGATGAGAATCTTGAACAAGTCACGATTATGATAAACTCGCGCATCAACGAGCAATATCACGACATCCTGAAGCTCTACCCGAGCCTCGCGCTGCGCCCCGACGCGTCGATCCGAGACGCGATGAACGCGATGACGAAGAGCCGCGTCGGCATCGTCGTGGTCGTCGGGCCCGGCCGGCGCCTGCTCGGCGTCGTCGGCGACCTGGACTTCCGCCGCGCGCTGCTGCACGACGTCCAGCTCGATTCCCCGGTGACGGCGGCGCTCAACCGCAAGCCCCTGACGATGCCCGTCGACGCCACGCGCGAGGAGATCGCCGCGGCCTTCGCCAAGCACCGGAAGACGCACCTGCCGCTCGTCGACAAGGGCGGGCGGCTGTGCGCCCTCGTCGAGCTGCACGACTTCGCGAAGATCGCGCGGCAATACCCGAACCGCGTCATCGTCATGGCGGGCGGCGCCGGCAAGCGCCTGCGCCCGCTGACCGAGAACACGCCGAAGCCGATGCTGCGCCTGGCCGACAAGCCGATCCTCGAGCACCTGGTCGAGCAGATGGCCACGGCCGGCTTCTCGCGCTTCACCTTCACCGTCAACTATCTCGCCGAGCAGATCCGGCGCCACTTCGGCGACGGCGAGCGCTGGAAAGTCGAGATCGACTACGTCCACGAGCGCAAGCCGCTCGGCACGGCCGGGTCGCTCGGCCTCCTGAGGAACCCGGGCGACAAGCCCCTGATCGTCCTCAACGGCGACATCCTGACGAACGTCGATTTCCCGGCGCTGCTGCAGTTCCACGACGCCGAGAAGGGCTTGGCGACGATCTGCGTCAAGCGCCACGAGATCCAGGTGCCCTACGGGGTCGTCGAGCAGTCGCGGCGCTACCTCACGCGCTTCGTCGAGAAGCCCACCCAGCGCTTCCTGGTGAACGCCGGCATCTACGTGATCGACCCGCGCGCGCTGCCTTGGCTGCCGCGGCGGCGGCCCTGCGACATGCCCGAGTTCCTGGACCTCATCCGCGCCCGCCGGCGCGGCGGCGTCGCCTGCTTCCCGATCCAGGAGTATTGGCTCGACATCGGCGGCCACCAGGAGTTCGACCGCGCGTCGAAGGACATCCGCGGCCTGTTCGAATGAGCCCGGTCGACGGCGCGCCCGAAGCATGAGGCGCCTCGTCGTCGCCAGCTATCTGGACCTCAACCAGACGCGCCAGCGCGCGATGCGCCTGGACTTCCTGGCCGCGGCCGGCGTGCCCGTCGAGTACTGGGATCTCTCGCGCCTCTTCGGCTACCCGAGCGACCGCAGCGCCCTCTCCCGGCCCTACGTGCGGCATTTCGACTCCGAGAGGAGCTTCGAGGCCGCGCTGGCCGAGCCCGCGCTGGAGGAGAGCGTCCTCGTGCCCGGGTTCACGCTCGAGGCCAAGACGTACGGGACGTTCGCGCGCATGAGCCGCTCGAAAGCGTCGCTGGGCCTCGTCTTGATCTCGCTGCTGCCGACGCCGCCGAAGAGCGCGTCCTTCCTGATGCGGCCGTCGAAGCTCGCCGGCGCGCTGGCCGGCCGCGCCGCGCGCGCGGCGCGCAAGCTCGGCCTGGTCCGGGGCTACGCCCTCGCTTTCGCCGCCGGCGACGCCGGGCGCGCCGCGGCGGGAGGCCTCCCCGTCGTCGCCGTCCATCATCCCGACTACGACGACTGGACGGAGGAGGCCGGCCGCGACGCGCGGCTCGTCGAGGGACGCTACGCCGTCTTCCTCGACCAGTTCACGCCGCACCATCCCGACTACGCCGTCGTCGGCGTGAAGGATCGCATCGCGCCCGGCCCGTATTACGACGCGCTCAACGCCTATTTTCGCCGGCTCGAGGAGCGCCACGGCGTCTCCGTGGTCGTGGCCGCCCACCCGAAGGCCGAGTACCCGACGAACCCGTTCGACGGCCGCCGGATCTTCTATTCGAGCACGCGCCCCCTCGTGCGCTTCGGCGAGTTCGCGATCACCTCCTACAGCGCGGCGATAAGCTTCCCGGTCTTCGCCCGCCAGCCGATCGCCTTCATCGACGCCGACGCCGTCGCCCGGCTCCACCGGCCGCTCGGCCTCGACCAGTACCCGCGCCATTTCGCCTCCGTGCTGGGCGGACGCTACGTCCGCCTCGATCATCCCGACGACGCCGACGTCGTCCTCGCGCCGCCCGATCCCGGCCTCTACGACCGCTATAAGTACAGCTACCTCGTCTCCCGCGAGAACGAGCGCGTCCACAGCGGCGAAGTCTATCGCAGATATTTTGTAGAGTCGAAAAGTTCATGAAGTCCGCCCCTCTCAAGGCCCGCCTCGCCCGCCGCGAGCTGACGGTCGGCTCCTGGATCACCTTGGCGCACCCCGCCATCGCGGAGATCATGGCCCGCGCCGGCTTCGACTGGCTCGCCGTGGACCTGGAGCACAGCGTGATCACGATCCGCGAGGCCGAGGAGCTTATCCGGGTGATCGACCTCTGCGGCGTCGTCCCGCTGGTCCGGCTCACCTCCCATGAGCCCGACACGATCAAGCGCGTCATGGACGCGGGCGCCCACGGCGTCATCGCGCCCTCGGTCAACACCCGCGCCCAGGCCGAGCGCGTCGTCGCGGCGGTGCGCTACCCGCCCAAGGGCGTTCGCGGCGTCGGCCTCGCCCGCGCGCAGGGCTACGGGCCCCGCTTTCAGGAGTACCGCGCCTGGATCGAGAGGAACGCGGTGGTCGTCGCCATGATCGAGCACGAGGAGGCCGTGCGCAACGTCGAGGAGATCCTCTCCTGCGACGGGATCGACGCCTATTTCGTCGGCCCCTACGATCTCTCCGCGTCGATGGGCCTGGCCGGCAAGCTCGACCATCCCCGCGTCGCGGCCGCCCTGGAGCGGGTCCGCCGGGCCGGCGCCGCCGCGGGCGTGCCCGGAGGCATCCACGTGGTGGAGCCCGACCCCGCCCAGCTCAAGAAGCGGGCCCGCCAGGGATTCCGCTTCCTGGCCTACGGCGTGGACATGCGCATGATCGACGTCGCCTCGCGCGCGGGCCTGGCGGCCGTTCGGAAAAGGTAAAATCCCGAAAACATGAGCGCGGTGACCGATCTCTTCGACAAGCGCCCCAAGCCCGCCGACTTCGCCCGCGGCTATCTCGACCACGTGGCCAAGCTCCTGGCCGCGATCGACGAGGATGCGGTCGCCGCGGTCATCGACGCCTTTCTCAAGGCGCGCGAGCGCGGGGCCCGCATCCTCTTCATCGGCAACGGCGGCAGCGCCGCCACCTCCAGCCATTTCGCCAACGACATCGGCATCGGCACGCGCAGCGCGGGCAAGCCCTTCAAGGCCCTGAGCTTGACCGACAACAACGCGGTCATGACCGCCATCGCCAACGACGACGGCTACGAGCAGGTATTCGTGCAGCAGCTCAAGCTCCACCTCTCCAAGGGCGACGTGGTCGTGGCGATCTCCGCCTCGGGCAACTCGCCGAACCTCCTGCGCGCCATCGAGCACGCCAAGGAGCAGGGCGCCGTCACCGTCTCCCTCACCGGCTTCGACGGGGGCAAGCTCAAGGCCGCCACGGACCTGAACGTCCACGTGGCGACGACCAAGGGCGAGTACGGGCCGGTCGAGGACCTGCACATGGTCTTCGACCACCTGATCGGCGCCTACCTGATGAACGTCTGCCGCCGCGAGCGCGAAGCGGCGTAGCCTCCCCCCGTCCCCATGCGCGTCCTGGTCACCGGCAGCACCGGCCTCCTCGGCAAGGCCCTGGAGGAGACCGCCGATCCCTCCGTGGAGCTCGTCGGCGTCCACCTGCGCCCCTACTCCGTAAGCGACCCGCGGGTCCGCCACCTCGTCCTGGACCTGCGCGACGCGCGCGCCGTGGACGAGCTCTTCGCCCGGGAGCGCTTCGACGCGGTGATCCACGCCGCGGGCATCGCCGCCGTGGACCAGATCGAGCGCCACCCCGAGGAGGGCCGCTCCTCGAACCTCGGAGGCACGCGCAGCGTGGCCGAGGCCTGCGCCCGCTCCGGCGCCTACCTCGTCTACATCTCCACCAACGCGGTCTTCGACGGGCGCTCGGCCCCCTACCCCGAGGACGCGCCCACGAACCCCCTCCACCACTACGGGCGGATCAAGCTCGAGTGCGAGCGCCTGGTCGCGGCCTGCGGGGCGCCCCACGCCGTCGCCCGCCCGATCCTCATGTACGGCTGGAACCACGCGGTCAACCGCCCCAACCCCGTGACCTGGGTCTACGAGAAGCTCCTGCGCGGCGAGAAGGTCCAGCTCGTCGACGACGTCTTCGAGAACCCGGTGCACAACCACCAGTGCGCCAAGGCCCTGTGGGCGATGGTCGCCAAGCGCCCCTCGGGCATTTTCCATCTGGCCGGCGGCGAGCGGGTCCACCGC
>DATLOS010000452.1:0-2672 GCA_035536155.1 Elusimicrobiota bacterium | reverse complement strand
CTAACCGGCCTCCAGGAGGCCGGCTCGCGGCGGCTCGTCCTGGCGCACGCCGCTTGCTTCATAGCGGGATTCTCCCTGGTCTTCATCGCCCTGGGGGCTTCGGCGTCCTTGCTGGGGAGCCTGCTCTTTCGCTACCGCTCCGTCATCGAGCGTCTCGGCGGGCTGGTCCTGTCGGTTCTGGGTCTTTGGATGCTGGGCGCCTTCCAGGCGACGTTCCTCTATAAGGACGCCCGCTTTCATTTCCGCGAGAAGCCGGCCGGCTACGCCGGCTCGGCCGTCGTCGGCGCGGCTTTCGCGGCGGGCTGGACGCCCTGCGTCGGCCCGGCGCTGGCCAGCATCCTCCTGCTGGCGTCCCAGGAAGGCTCCGTGACGAAGGGCGTGGCGCTCCTCGCCGTCTACTCGGCCGGCTTCGCGCTCCCGCTGCTCCTGTGCGCGGTGGCGATGGAGCGCGCCACGCGGGTGCTCAACCGCATCAAGCCGGCCTTGCCCGCCATCGAGAGGGCCACGGGGGCGCTCATCCTCCTCCTCGGCCTGGCCATGGCGGCGGGCTGGTACTCGCGGGTCTCGGCGTGGACGCTGGCGCGCTTCGGCCGCCTATGAGACGCAGGCTCCTGCCCTTCGCGTGCGCGAGCGCGTTCGCGGCGCTCCTTTCCCTGCTTTACTGGGCGGGCTTCATCCACAGCATGGACAACCGCTGGACCGACTTCCTCTTCGTCGGCCGCGGCATGGAGCCGGCCGATCCGCGGGTGCAGGTCGTGGCGATCGATGACGAGTCGCTGAGGAAGATCGGCCAGTTCCCGTGGCCCCGCCGGAACTACGAGAAGCTGCTGGACAACCTCTTCGCCTCCGGGACGAAGGTGGCGGGCCTCGACATCCTCTTCTTCGAGCGCTCCAATCCCGACGATGACGCCGCCCTGCTGCGCGCGGCGCGGCGCTGGCGCGACCGGCTGGTCTTCGCCATCAGCCAGGATCCCGAGGTGATGGACGGCATCCGGTTCGTCTACCCTTTTCCGGCCCTGCGGGCGCAAGCCCGCCACTTCGGCACGGTGACGCAGCCGATGCTCGACCCGGACGGCCTCATCCGCGCGGCGCCGCTGGTCCAGGGCACGACCTACGACATCGCGGCTTGGCCCAGCGACCCGGGCCGGGTGAACTCGCTGGGCGTGGAGATGCTGACGGTGTTCGAGGGCCGCCCCTCCGAGGAGTTCGTGCGGCGGGTGGGCGCCCCGACGATGCGCTTGAACCTGCGCGGCCAAGTCGAGCACGAGAACGGGAAGATCGACCGGGGAATCCCCCAGATCTCCGCGTGGAAGCTGGTCCAGGGAACGCTGAGCCCCGAGGAGAAGGCGCGCCTGAAGGGGGCGCTGGTCATCGTCGGCTCGACGGCCCTGGGGACGGGCGACCACTACCCCACGGCCTTCTCCGGCTCGGTGCCGGGGCTCGAGGTGCACGCCACGGTCATCGACAACCTCCTCAACGACCGCTGGCTGCGCGAGACCCCGGTCAAGCCCGTGCTGGCGCTGACCGTCGTGTTCGCCTACCTCGCCTGGTGGGCCGTCGGCTTGACGCCCCTGTGGGCCGGGCTCGTCGCGGTCGCCGTGTTCTTCATATGGATCTTCGTGTCCTGCCTCTCCTTCACCCGCCTCGTCCCCCTCGATTTCTCCGCGCCCGCCCTGGCCCTGTGGGGGACCTTCCTCGTGCTCATCGTCCACAAGACCATGGTCGAGCACCGGCGCCGCAAGGAGGTGCAGCAGATGTTCGGCCAGTACCTCGCCCCGGAGGTCGTACGCATGCTGGTCCGGGACCCCGCGCTCCTGCGCCTCGGAGGCGAGAAGCGGGACATGACCGTGCTCTTCCTCGACATCGCGCACTTCACCACGATCTCCGAGAAGATGGCCCCCGAGGCGCTCATCCAGTTCTTGAACCGCTACCTCTCCGTCTTGAGCGACGTCATCCTCAAGCGCCAGGGCGTCGTGGACAAGTACATCGGCGACTGCGTCATGGCCTTCTGGAACGCCCCGCTGGACGTCTCCGGCCACCGCACCCAGGGCTGCCTCGCGGCGGTGGAGTGCCTCGAGGCGGTGCAGCGCCTCAACGAGGAGGGTTTGGACCCGGCCCTGCCGATCAAGCCCGCCGTCCGCGTCGGGATCAACTCCGGGACGATGGTGGTCGGCAACACCGGCTCCACGCGCAAGCTCGCCTACACCGTCCTGGGCGACGAGGTCAACCTCGGCTCGAGGCTCGAGGGCGCGAACAAGTTTTTCGGCACCGCCGCCATGGCGAGCGAGAACGCCTACATGGAGGCCAAGGACGCGGTCGAGGGCCGTTTTTTGGGCGCGGTGCGGGTGGTCGGCAAGGACGTCCCCATCCGCGTCTACGAGCTGCTGGCGCGCAAAGGCGCGCTTTCCGCGGACTGGGCGCGGGCGCTGCCGATCTACGAGGAAGGGGTCGCGCGCTTCATGGCCAAGGAGTTCGCCGCGGCGCGGGACCTTTTCAAGAAGGTCCTAGAGGTCTTCCCCACGGACCATCCGTCGCGGCTCTAT
Source organism: Elusimicrobiota bacterium (assembly GCA_035536155.1). GTDB lineage: Bacteria > Elusimicrobiota > Elusimicrobia > UBA1565 > UBA1565 > DATLOS01. The sequence continues at coordinate 129 of DATLOS010000452.1, read as the reverse complement.
CTCGAGCACAGCCAGGGCTATCTCGTGGTCCCGCCGCCCAAGGATTGGGAGCCGGTGTTCAACCTCACCGCGAAGTAGCCTCAGTCGACGTACGCGGCGGCGAGCGCGGCGGCCGCGCGCTCCATGAAG
>DATLOS010000451.1:0-8593 GCA_035536155.1 Elusimicrobiota bacterium | reverse complement strand
GTCGTAGAGGCGGGCGCCGTCCTGGCCGCTGGCGCGGATCGACTCCCAGGCCGCGGCGATGCCCGCGGGATAGGGCGCCGCCACCGCGCTCGACTCGACGCCGAGCTTGTCCGCCGCGGGCTTGGGGGTTTCCTCGGCGGGAGGCGTCTGCACGCGGACGACGCTGTCCGAGGGCTGGGAGGGCGCTCCGGCGTCCCCGCCGCCGCCCGGCGGAGCGGGGCGCTCCGGGGCGATCGGAGGAGCCTCCTGCTGGGGCGCTTCCTCCGGCGCCGCGTCGAGCAGGCTGCGGCCGTCCAGCCGGCGCAGGCCGTCTTTTCGGAAACGTTCGCGGGCCCGGGTCAGCTCCTCGGCGCGGCGGCGGCGCAGCTCGTCGCGCCTGCGAGCGGCGGCCGAGCGGGGAAGCCCGTCCGGAGGCGAGATCGGGCGCGAGGCCGGCAGGGCCGGCTTCTCGGCGACGACCTGCATCCGGTCGTCCTCGCCCGGGGCGCGCGCGGGAGGCGGCGCCCAGGCTCCGGGCTCCTCGGAGGGCGCAGGCGCCGGCTTTTGAAGCGCCTTGTAGGCGATGAGGGAGAGGAACAGGGCCGTCAGGAATACGAGGACGGCCGGGACGTTCTCCTGCTCCTTCGGCCGGGGGGAAGGCGGCGGCTCGGGGGCCCCGCCGAACGGACGGGGCTGGTCCACGCTACACCAGCGTGCGCGGGTTCTCGAGGTGCTTGACCAAGGTGTTCATGAACGAGGCCGCCTCGGCGCCGTCCACCACCCGGTGGTCGAAGGCGAGAGCCAGGTTGAGCATGGTGCGCACGACCACCTTGCCCTCGCGGACCACGGGCCGCTCCTGCGCCTTCATCACGCCCAGGATGGCGACCTCGGGGTGGTTGATGATGGGAGTGGCGAAGAGGCCGCCAATGGGTCCGATATTGGTCACGGTGATGGTGCCGCCCTGGAGCTCGGGCACGGCGAGCTTGTTGTCGCGGGCCCGTTGCGCGATCCCGCCGACGTCCGCGGCGAGCTGCAGGAGGTCCTTCTTGTCCGCGTCCTTCAAGACGGGTACGAAGAGGCCCTGGGGCGTGTTCACCGCGATGCCGACGTTGACGTACTTCTTGAGGACGATCTCCTCGCGGGCGTCGTCGAGGCTGGAGTTGAGGTTGGGGAACTCCTTGAGGGATTTCGCCAGCGCCTTGATGAGGAAGGGCATGAAGGTGAGCTTGAGGCCCTTGGCCTCGGCCTGGCCCTTCATCTCGTCGCGCAGGGCCCCCAGGGCGGTGATGTCGGCCTCGTCGAAGTGGGTGACGTGGGGGATGATCTTCTTCGACTGGGCCATCTTCTCGCCGGTGCGGCGGCGGATGCCCTTGTAGGCGACGCGCTCCTCGGGGCCGTGCGAAGCGGCGGGGGCCGGGGCGGGCGCGCCCGCGGGCTTGGACCCGGAGGCCTTCTTCACGTCCTCGTCGGTGATGCGGCCGCCGGGGCCGGTGCCGGCCACGCGGGCGAGATCGACGCCCAGGTCCGAGGCGAGCTTGCGCACCGCCGGGGTCGCGGACACTTGCCCCGGCTTAGCCGGAGCGGGGGCCGAAGCCTTTGCGGTCGCGGGGGCGTGCGCAGGACCGTGGGAGGCCGTGTGGGCTTTGCTTCCAGAGCCATCCGTCGTCTGGATGGTCACGATCACCGAGTGCACCGGCACTTTCTGCCCTTCCTTGGCCAGGAGCTTGAGGATGGTGCCGGTCTTGGGCGAGGGAATCTCCACCTCGGCCTTGTCGGTGAGGACGTTCACCATGGGCTGGTTCTCCTGGACGGAGTCGCCCTCTTTCACCAGCCACTTCACGATCTCGCCCTCGGTCAAGCCCTCGCCGACGTCCGGTAGCTGGAACTCGAACGTCGAGGAAGACGCCGGCTTCGCCGGCGCCGGGGCGCCTTTGCCGTCGCCGGCCACGTTGATGGTGACGATGACGGAGTGGACGGGGACTTTCTGGCCTTCCTTGGCCATGAGCTTCGCGATGGTCCCGGTTTTGGGCGAGGCGATCTCCACCTCGGCCTTGTCGGTCAGTACGCTCACCATGGGCTGATTCTCCTTCACGGAGTCGCCCTCTTTCACGAGCCACTTCACGATCTCGCCCTCGGTGAGGCCTTCGCCCACGTCGGGGAGCTGGAATTCGTATGCCATGGTTTCCTCGCGGCGCTAGAAGGACAGGACTTTCTTCGCGGCGTTGACGACCCTGTCCGCGTCCGGGATATAGTAGCGCTCCAATTTGAAGAGCGGTTGACGGATATCCCACGAGCCGACGCGCTGGACCGGGGCCTGCAGCTTGAGCATGGCGCGTTCGTGGATGAGCGAGCTGATCTCGGCGGCCCAGGAGCCGGTGTTGGGCGCCTCGTGGGCGATCAGCGCGCGCCCGGTCTTCTCCACCGAGGCCAGGATCGCGGGCAGGTCGAGGGGGCTGAGCGTGCGCAGGTCGAGGACCTCGGCCGAGATCCCGTCCGCGTCGAGCTTCTCCGCGGCGGCGAGGCAGGTGTGGACCATCGCGCCCCAGGCGATGATGGTGACGTCGGTGCCCTCGCGGGCGAGGCGCGCCTTGCCGATCGGCGTCTCGTAGTACTTGGCCGGCACCTCGCCCTTGGCGACGCGGTAGATCCTCTTCGGCTCGAAGTAGACCACCGGATCCGGGTCGTTGATCGCGGCGATGATGAGGCCCTTCGCGTCCTCGGGCGTCGAGGGGATGACCACCTTGATGCCCGTGGTGTGGGTGAAGTAGGCCTCGGGCGCCTCGGAGTGGTGCTCGGGGGCGTGGATGAGCCCGCCGTGCGGCGCGCGCAGGACCATGGGCAGGCTGTTGCGGCCCTTGGTGCGGTTGCGCATGCGGCCCATGTGGCAGATCACCTGGTCCATGACCGAGGGGAGGAAGCCGTCGAACTGGATCTCGCAGACCGGATGCATGCCGTAGAGGGCGAGGCCCACCGACGTGCCGACGATGCCCAGCTCGGCTAGCGGGGTATCGACCACGCGCTCCTTGCCGAACTGCTTCTGCAGGCCCTCGGTGACGCGGAACACGCCGCCGTTCAAGCCCACGTCCTCTCCGAGGATCATGGCCTTGGGGTCCTTCTCCAGGGCCTGCTGGAGGCCCTGGTTGATCGCTTGTACGAGATTGAGTTCGGGCATGGTGTTCTCCGGATCAGGGGAAGCGCCCCTCGACGGGGGGCAGCTCGAAGACTTCGTTGCGGGACTGCTTGTCCTTGAGGATCTCCTCGAACTCGGCGCGCTGCTCGATCAGGTTCCAGGGCGCGACGGCGTAGTTGTTGGCGAACATGTCGAGCGGGTTGGGCTCGGGCGTCGCCTCGTAGGCCGCGACCTCGGCCTGGACCATGACCTCGGCCTCGGCGTGGAGCTTCTTGTCCGAGTCCTCGGTCAGCGCGTTCTCGGCGAGCAGGAGCTTGCGCAGCCGGACGACGGGATCGCGCTTCTTCCACTCGTCGACCTCGGCCTGGGAGCGGTAGCGGGTGGCGTCGTCGGCGGTGGTGTGGTGGCCGAGGCGGTAGGTCACGGCCTCGATCACGGTCGGGCCCTCGCCCTTGCGGCCGCGGGCCACGGCCTCGGAGACGGCCTTGTAGAGGGCCAGCGCGTCGTTGCCGTCGACCTGGATGCCGAAGGCGCCGTAGCCGTCGGCCTTCTGGGCGAAGGTCTCGGCGGCGCACTGCTGGGCGCGGGGCACGGAGATCGCGTACTGGTTGTTCTCGATGAGCATGATGAGGCCCAGCTTGAGGACCCCGGCGAAGGTCATGGCCTCGTGGAAGTCGCCCTTGGAGGAGGCGCCGTCGCCCAGGTAGCACAGGGTCACCGCGTCGTGCTTCGAGACCTTGGCGCCCCAGGCCAGGCCGGCGGCCTGGGTCATGTGCGAGCCGACGGGGACGGCGAAGATCAGGTTGTTCAAGTTGTCGTCGAAGCGCGCGCCGCGGTCGTCGCCGCCCCAATAGAGGAGGGACTGGCGCAGCTTCATTCCGCGCGCGTAGTAGGCGCCCTGGCCTCGGTAGGTCGGGACCAGCCAGTCCCGAGCCTCCAGGCACAGCGCCGGGACGATCTGGGTGGCCTCCTGGCCGAAGATCTGGGGATAGGTGCCGAGGCGGCCCTGGCGCTGGAGCTTGAAGGCCTTGTCGTCGAAGGCGCGGATCTCGACCATCTTGCGGTAGATGTCGAGGAGCTTTTCTTTCGAGATGCTCGGCCGCAGGGCCGCGTCGACCTTGCCCTCGGGGTCGAGGATCTCCAGGCGTTGGGTCTTGGCTTCGTGGACGGTCTTAAGGGGCATGGCCCACCTCGGTGACGGCGCGGGACGTCGTCTCGATTCTCGTATTTTTCGCCGTGAGTAGGCAAGACGGTCACGCGCCGCCGGGAAAAGAGTGACCCCGCGTACCTAGGGCCGCCCGGCGCGGCCCCCTATACTGGCGGAGAGGAGGAATTTATGAAACCCGAGACCATGCAGGAGCTGCTGTTGCAGGCGATCGAGACCGAGAAAGGCGGGGTCCAGGTCTACGAGGCCGCCTTGAAGGTCATCCGGAACGAGGATCTGAAAGGCGAGTTCGAGAAGTACCTGGACCAGACCCGGATGCACGTGGAGATTCTCGAGGACGTCCTGCGCAAGTTCGGCATCGACCCGGAGCAGAGCACGCCCGGCCGGGAGATCGTCAAGGCCAAGGGGGAGGCGCTGGTCGAGTGGATCGAGCGGGCGCTCAAGGCGGGCGACGAGGCGGCCGCGCAGCTGGTCGCCGCGGAGTGCGTGGTCGACGCCGAGACGAAGGACCACTTGAACTGGGAGCTTTTGGCCCAGGTGGCGAAGGGCATGAGCGACGACGAGCGCGCGGAGGTCCTCAAGAAGGCGGTGGAGCGCGTCGAGGAGGAGGAGGACAAGCATCTTTACCACACCCTCGGCTGGACCCGCGAGCTGTGGCTCGAGGCGCTCGAGCTTCCCGCGGTGCTTCCGCCCGTCGAGGAGCGCAAGGACGTCGACACCGCCCTGGAGGCGGCCAAGGCGCAGCAGGAGCGGGGCCGCTTCCTGCGCAAAGGACGGGCCGCCCGGAGCGCGCGGACGACCCGGGGCCGGCGGCACGGCCGAAAGACGGCGAAGTCCTAGCGGCGCTTGTCGCGCTGGCCCGAGTTCCGGCTCAAGCCGCTGACGAGGAGGCGCGTGGCCAGGCTCTCCTCGTCCGGCTTGCGGCGAGGGAACCGGGGAAGGAGGCGCTTCAGCGCGCCTCGGAGGCCGGCCTTCTTGGGCCCGGCGCCGGCGGGGCACGCGTGGCCCACCCGGCGCCGCGCCACCCAGCGCGCGGCGAGGTAGGCGCCCGCGCCGCTGAGGAAGAGTTTGGCGGGCGCCCGCATCAGCGCTCCACCGCCCGCCGGGTCCGCTCCAGGCGGGCGCGAAAGCCCGCGTCGACGACGGGCGCGGCGGCCTCGGCGCGGGCCAAGGCGCCGCGCGCCTCGTCCCAGCGGCCCTCGCGCGCGTAGACGTTGGCCAGCGTGTCGAGGGCGTAGGGCTCGAGGGGCCCGGCGCCTTGGAGCGCGACGCGGGCCAAGGACTCCGCCCGGGCCAGGTCCTTGCCCCGGGCGAGGTAGACCATGGCGAGGTTGTTGCTGGCTCCGGGATGTCCGGGCGCCGCCTTCAGGGCCCTGCGGTAGCAGCGCTCCGCCGCGGCCCAGTCCTCGCTCTCGAAGGCGATGTTGCCCGACGCGATCCAGGCGGCGGCTAGACGCGGGTCGCGCCGCGCCGCGGCGGCGTACTGGTCCGCGGCTTCTTTCCGGAGGCCTTGCGCCTCGTACGACGCGCCCAGGCGCAGGTGCTCGTCCGCGCTCAAGGCGTCCTTCGCCGGCGCGAGCGGCGGCAAGCCCGCGCAGCCGGCTCCGAGGAGCGCGCTCAGCGCCCCGGCGGCAAGACGAGCAAGGCCCAACGCTCCGCGTTTCGCCATTGTCTCTCGAACCTCCCGTAGGGCACGAGCGCGTCCTTTTGCGTGCCCGAATGCGCGTACAGCAGCCGGCGCGCCTCGTCGTAGCCGGTGAGCACGAGGTAATGGCCGACCGGATAGGCGCGCAGCCCCACGTTCACGAAGGCGATGACGGGATGGCCCGCGTCGAGCTCGCGCTTGAGCTCGTCGAGGCTCCCTTCCAGGATCCGCGCGGAAAGCCCCCGGGCGCGGGCCGCCAGGAGGAGATCGACCGGCAGCGAGCCCTTGAGGTCGCCGCGGTAGATCTGGTCGCGCAGCTCGCCCGGCCGGGCCGAGTCGCCCCAGTAGCGCAGGACGCTGGCCAAGGCCGTGGGCCCGCACTGCCCGCTCCCGTCCGGAAAGAAAGGAACGTCGAGCGCGGCCGCGGCGCGCGGCGCGGCGGCATGGACGGCCGCCGCGGAGATGAGCGGCGCGAGAAGAAGCGCGCGCACGCTAGATCCGCTTGACCAGGTAGACGATGAGCAGCACGAGCAGCACCAGGACCAGGAGGCCCGCGATGGCTCCGCCGTCGTCGCCGCCGGCGTTGAGGGCGCGCGCCCGCAGCGCCAGCTCGTGGAGGTCCCGGTCGGAGAGCTTGTCGAGGCGGGACTGGATCTCCCGCTCGGAGAGGCCCAGCTCCTTGAGGCGCTGGCGCAGCACCTTGGACTCGAGCGCGGCCTGCACGGCGCGGGTGTCTTCCGCGCGCCGCTGCCGGTCGCCCGCGGCCGGCTCGGGGAAGTAGGCCGGCGCCAGCATGGCCTGGGCCGCGATCTGCAGGCCGCAGGTCAAGGTCGTGCTCAGCATCAGCGTGTAGACGAGTCCGCGGAATCCGGTCCTTCGAAGATCGTTCATGGCGCACCTCGCGTGCGCTTAAGCTACAAGAACGCGCTCACGCCGGGCGCAAGAACGGCTGAGATCGCCTTGAAGGACTTAAGGGGCCGTGCCGGACTGCCCGCGCGCGTCGATGGAGAGGCGTCCCGGGCCGCGCAGGGCGAGGAAAAGGCAGACGAGGAGCTGGGCCCACTCGGAGCGCACCTCGTGGAGCACCGCCCAGAAGCCGGTTTGCGGAGGCACCGGGGGCAGCGGCAGAGGCGAGGTGCCCAGGAACATCGAGATCTTGGTCGAGAGCATGGCCACGACCATCTCGCCGACGAAGAGAATGGAGAATATCCGCGTCCCCCAGCCGGCCAGGAGGGCCGCTCCGCCGAAGATCTCCAGCAGGGCCACGAAGGTCGCGGTCGGGCCGGGGAAGGGGAACCCCAGCTTCGTGAAGCGGCCGACGCCCTGGTTCTTGAACACGAACTTGATCAGGCCTTCCCAGAAGAATACGGCTCCCGCCATGAGGCGCAGAAGCGCGGTCTCCGCGGGTCCGTCGACGGGCGGGCGGGTGAGCCAGCCCCAGGCTTTCTCGATGGTCATGGTCCCTCCGTGGGTCCTCGCGGATAGGACCGGAAAGAGGGCGGTTTTATTCCCGGGCGGCGGGCGCCGGCTGGACCGCGGCGAGCAGCCGCTTCGCGCCGTCGGCGCGCAGCGGAAGCCCTTGGGGATCGAGCAGCCCGGCTTGGACGAGGACGGCCGCGTGGTCCCAATGGATGTGCTCGTAGGAGATCTTTCCGCCTTGGAAGCCGACGATCACCACGAAGACGGCCTCGATCTTGCGGCCCGTGGGCGCGGTTTTCGGGAGGAACCAGTCCATCGCGATGCTGTGGGTGAAGCGGATGACGAGCTCCTCCACGATGCGCTTGGTCCCGATGGTGCGCGAGAGAAGGGTCATCTCCATGTCGGGAGGGAAGAATTGGCCGATGAGATGGTTCTTGTAGAAGGCCCGCACGCCGGCCTGTCCTACCCCGCCCATGGGAACCGGAACGTTGATCAGGTGGGGCGCGTCGGACATGGTGGCCATGGTGGTCTCCAGGTCCTTCTTGAGCTCCGCGTCCACGTGCTTTTGGAAGAGCTCCAGCATGGCCTTCTGGGACGGCGGCAGGGCGTCTTCTTCCATGGGGCCTATTTCGCGTCTTGTAGCATTTCTCGTCGGCCTTATTGGCGGGACTTCGCGCGCCAGAGCTCCCCGAAGGTCCTCAGCTCGGGCTCGGACAAGTCGGAAACCGCCCAGCAGGAGAGGGGCCCCTCCCGCCAGGGAAGGACGTGAAAGCCCCTCACGTCGCGGGCCCGGCCCTCGGCGTCGGAGGGCCATAAGAAGAGGTTGATGACGTGCTCGCGCCGCCGGTAGACGAGCGCGGCCACGGGTCTTCCCGCCGCGTAGTCGAGGCGGCCGCCGGCCAGGGGGAAGCCGTCCGCCGCGAGATCGGGCACCGGAGGGGCGTAGTCGAGCCGCGCGGCCAGCCAGGGCTTGACCGTGTGCCGGTCCGAGGAGCGCACGTCGACCAAGTGCTCGACCTGCAAGGAGCGCACGTGGCCCGCGACCAGCTCGTCGGCCAAGGACAACGGCGCGCCGCCCCGCGGAAGGACCAGCGCCGCGGTCAGCGCCGCGGCCGCGAAGGCGAAGGTCCAAGGCCAGGCGGCCGGCCGCACCTCCGGGAGGAGGCGGCGCGCCAGGGCGGGCGGCGCCTCGAAGCGCAGGCGCGCCGCCGCGATGCCGCCGCGCACCGCCTCGCGGCGGCGCAGGGCCGCGGCG
>DATLOS010000450.1:0-2332 GCA_035536155.1 Elusimicrobiota bacterium | reverse complement strand
TGCAGGAGCTTTATCGGGCCGCGGACCCCCACTGCACCCCGCTGGGACGGCTCGCGGAAACCGGGCTCCTGGGCGGGCTCTCTCTCGCCGCCCTGTGGGTCGGACTGTTCTGGTGGGCCGTCCCGATCGTCCGCCGTCACGATCCCGCCGGCTGGATGGCGCGCGCCCTGCTCGCCGGCTGCATCGGGCTCCTGGTCAACAGCCTCAACGCCGAGGTGATGCACTTCCGCTTCCTCTGGGTCGCCCTGGGCCTCCTCCGGGGCTTGCCGCGCGCGAACCGGTCCTAGCGCCGCGGCCCTTTCGGGATCACGCCGACGACGTCGCGGCCGCCTGGGATCTCCTCGATCGAGGAGGCGCCGTGCTCCCGCAGGAGCGCGACGAATTCCGCGCGCGAGAAGCGGCTCGGATAGCTTTGGCCGCGGACGCGGGTCGCCCAATCGGCGAGAACGGATCCGAAGCGGCCGCCCTCGAGCGCGATATTGCGCACCGGCTCGGAAAGAATGAGCGCCGTGCCGGCCGCCCCCAGGAGCGAATCGATTACGGCCCGGTGCTCGGGGATGAACTGATACAGGCTCCCTTGGAGGACCACGAAGTCGGCGCGCGGAAGGCCGCCCGCACGCAGATCCGCCGCCACGACCCGGATGCCTCTTCTGGCGGCCCGGCCGAGGAATCGCTCGTTGAGGTCGAGCCCGGTGTAGGAGACGCCCTTGCCCGCGAGGAATTCCCACAAAAGGCAGTCCCCGCAGGCCGCGTCCAAGACCGAGGCGCCGGCCGGGATCTTTTCAGCAACGGCCTCGTAGCGCGCGCTAAAATGGCGGCCGTAGAGTCCCGTCATGAGGAGGCGGTAAAGGACGGGATGCCAGTAGGCGAAGCCCGTCACCTGCGCCGCATCGCCCGCAGCTCCGCGCGGAACTTGACGAGATTTCCGAGGTAATCCAGGGTGTCCCGCACCACGTGCACGGTCGTGAAGGAGCCCTCGCGGATGAAGATAGTCGGAATCTCGGCGATCCGGTACCCCGCGACGTAAGAGCGGGCCATGATCTCCGTGTCCCAGAACCAATGCATCTCGCGAATCCGGTCCAGCACCGGGAGGACGCGCTCCCTATTGAAGACCTTGCAGCCCGTCTCGGTGTCCTGAAGGTCGCAGCCGAGGGCCAGGCGCATGATGAAGCGGTAACCCTTGCTCAGGACCCATCGGAACAAGGTCCGCGGCCTGAGCTTGTAGACCCGCATGGCCGTGGCGATGTCCGCGCCGTCACGCACCTCGGCGATGAGGCGAGGCAAGTACCACGGCGAGGTGGAGAGGTCGATGTCGATGTAGCCCACGATCGGCGCCCGGGCCGCGCGGATGCCGTCCGCGACGGCGCTCCCTCGACCCTGGTTCTTCGGGTGCGCGATCAGCGTCCAGGCGGGGTGGCGCTCGAGGATATCCCGGATGATGGATACGGTCGAGTCGCGGCTGGAGTCGTCCACGAAGACGATCTCGTAGCCCGCCCGCATGGAATCGAGGACGGCCGCGATGCGGGCGACGCTGTCGCGAAGGAGGCGTTCCTCGTTATAGCAGGCGATAACTAGGGTAAATTCGGGGGTCGAGGTCACGGTCTTGCGGCCCCCGTCCTTCGCAAGCTTCCCAATGCGGCTATATTACCAAGAACGACGTCTTGCCCCCAGAAAGACTCGACGACCCGCCTGTTCCGGAGCCTTTCGTCGGCCGTAAGCGGCTCGAAAAGACTCCCCCCAGCTCCCTCGATCTTGCTGGCGTCGCCGATGCAGGCGCCTCTTTCCCGCAAGAAGGAGTATACCGGGCTTTCGGGCCTCACGAAGACGCGCGCGCCCTTAAACAGCATGGCCTCGACGTTTCCGAGGGCCTGCTGCCGCACATGGTTCATGACGGCGACGGCGCACGTGGCGATGAGCTCGTGATACTTCTCGAGGGGAAGAAGCTCGAGCACGGGCGCGAATCGATCGCCGAACGTCGCGGAGCCCAGCTTTATCACCGCCTCCCTGCACGCCGGATCGCCATAGCTCAGCGGGACCACGAGCTTTCCGCTCCCAAGATCCACGCCGCGCAGCGACAGGAAAGCCTCCGCGTGGTTATTGGCCCAATCGGCCGAATTGCCCACCAGGATGTTGCTCCCGGTGATCGACTTCGGGCCGACATCGATTGTCGCTTCCACGCTTCCATAGTTGAGCTGGGTATATCGGGCGCGCAGCTGGGGCAGGCGCTCGCGCAGCCGATCATAGTCGCCGGGGATCGGCGAGGAGAAGAAGTCGACGCGCCGGAAGGCCCGCTCCTCCCAATCGCGCAGATAGATCCGGCTGAGCACGCGGC
>DATLOS010000449.1:0-7485 GCA_035536155.1 Elusimicrobiota bacterium | reverse complement strand
TGGCCGACGAGGACGAGCTGGAGAAGCTCACCCGCCCTGTGGCCTGACGCATGGCGATGGTCAGCGGCATGTACGACGTCCCGCAGACGGACACCACGGCGGAGCCCGCAATGGCTTCGTTCGTGGCCCGCCTGCGGGCGTCGGCGCCCAAGCCGGAGGCCATCACCGCGGGGTCCGCCGCTGACGCCACCCTGGCCGTGCTCGCCGCCGAGTGGATCGCCCTCGTCGGGTCCGCGCTCGGCGACAGGGCCACTCTCCCATTGCTCAAATGGGACGCCGCTCTCGACGGCGCCGCCCGCCGGTTCGTGCGTGACTGGTACAACGCCAGGGGGCGGAACCGGCAGGCGGGGGCGGACGACTCGATCGACGCCATCGGGGACGCCGCGCTCGCCTACCTCGCCCGGCTTCGCCCCGGGGGCGCGGAGGGCAAGACCGAGAACCCCCGCTTCGTGGACTCAGGCGGCAACATCCCGCGCGACGCGCCGGGCATCAAGAGCAGCCCGCGCGCGGACGACTTCATCGGGCTCCGTTCGGGGAGGCTGTACCGATGAGCTTTCGCCTCCCCGCCAAGCTCGCCGCGCGCCTCCAGGACATGGCCGCCGTGCCCTCGCGGGCCGCCGCTGCCATCGCCGCCAGGCTCCCGCAGGCCCTCCCCGCGCCGTCCCGCGGGGAGGTGCGCGTCGCCGCCGAGGGGGGCAACGTCGTCGTCCGGCAGAACCGCCCCCACGGACCTCCCGTGTGCTCCGCGCTGCCCGCTTCTGGCCTCCCACCCGAGACCCGCGCCGTCGTCGCCGAGGAGACCGACCGGGCCATGGCCGAAGCCCTCAGGGGGTCGTCGTGAGCCTCGGCGGCCCCGCCCCCTCGACGCTCTCGGACGTGCTCCGGTACGTCAAGGCGCTCTACGTGCAGACCGGGCTCGCGCGCACCAACCCCGCCGACCCGGCCACGGGCATCGAGATCCTGACCGGCGAGCGCTACGACCGGCAGGAGGGGGCGCCGCCGCGCCTGTTCTTCCGGCCCGACAAGCAGGGGCGCATGGGGCCCGTGCGCGAGCTCACCGGCCGCTCCGTGGGCACCTGGACGCACGGCTGCAACGTCTACGCGTGGGGCGCCGAGACCACCGCGGACCTCGACCGCTACGACGCCGCGATCGCGCTCGCCATGCAAGTGCGCGCAGCCCTGCACTGCGCCGTCGCCGCGCGGGGCGGCGCATTCGAGGTGGTCCGCGCCGATGAGACATCGCTCGTCACCTTCGGCGAAGACTACATGTTCCGCTTCGAGTACACGTGGGATATCCCCAGTGACGACGCGCTCGAACAGGCCGCGCTCGCTTTGGCGCAGGCCGGCGAATACAGCCAGAGCCCCACGGACCCCGACCGCCCCAACGGCCCGACGCCGCAAACCTTCTCCGTCAACGTCGTTTCACAGAACGCGAGGTAACATGACCACGGCATTCCGCGACACGCTCGCATCCACGTACATCGTCACCGGCCTCGCCCAGGCATTCCAGGGCATCATCAATGGCATCTACGAGTCCGACCGCGTGTGGGACTCCGCGATCTTGGACACGGCGGCGCAGAACGACTCGGGTACGTTCTGGAGCGGCCCGGAGATCGACAACGCGAGCCGGTTCTTCTTCTACAACGCCAGCGGCTGGACGGTCGGCCTCTCGCTCAACGGCAACGGCAACGTGAGCGTACCTCCCAACTCGCTCGTGCTCGTCTCGCTCGCCGGGTCCCTGAGCACGATCCAGAACCTCGACGACCCGCTCACGTACGTGGATTGGGAGCTGACCTCCGCGTCCGGCTCGCCCGGCAAGCTGTACGCGATGATGGCGGGGGTGCTCACGTGAGCGCCACGCCCGCAGACCTCACCGCGATCGCTGCCGCAGTGCGGCCCGCTCGCGCGCCCAAGCCCATCCGCATCGACCCGGAACGCGCCGCCGCGGGCAAGCCGCCGCGCGCCGTTCGGGCCCACGCGAAGCCCGCCACCGACAACTCGCGCGTGAGCCTCGTGGAGATGGACGCGGACGGTGGCGTCGTCCTCCACGTGCCCGCCCGCGCGATGCGCGACGGCACCGCCGCCGAGACCCTGAAGCTCGCGCAGGGGGCTGCTCCCGGCGTCGCGATCAAGGTCGCGCGCGGGCGCCGCGTCCTCGCCCAGGCCGCCGCCTCCGCGGCGCCCGTCGCGGTCCCCGCGCAGCCCGCGAAGCCGATGTGACCCCCGCCTTCGAAGGAGCCTGACCCCATGCCCCCTCCCTCCGTCACCATCGTACGCGCCCGCGGCGCCGGTATCGCCGATGCCGGGACCGACTTCCGCATGGCCATCATCGGCGCGTCGAGCCTGGCCCCGTGGGGCACCGGCGTCCTCTCGACGCTCTACGGCGACCCGGACGCGCTCGCCCTCGACGCGGGCATCGGGGACGGCGTGGACGCCGCTTACCATGCGCTCGCCCGCACGGACGACAACCCCAACCCGCCCGCGCTCGCGTTCCTGAGCACCCTCGGCCTGAGCTCCACCGCGCTCGGTGTCCGCGGCTCGCTCACGACCTCGGGCGTCACCGGGTCGACCACCGTCACGGCGACCGCAAGCACGTACCCCCTCGGCACCTTCGAACCCCGCGTCCGGGTGGTCGACGACGGCAACAACGGCGCGGGCTGCGTGATCGGCGTCGAGGGCATCGTCCTTCAGGGCAGCGTGAACAACGGGCGGGACTGGCTCCCCACCTCGCGCCTCGGGACGGACACCACGTGGAAGCTCCAGCTCCCCAACCCGGGCGGGAGCCCCATCGACACCGGGGTGCAGTACGACTTCTCCAACGGCTCGGGGGAGACGCTCAAGACCGGGGACTTCTGGTACGAGAGCAAGACCACCCCGCCGCAGTTCGCGGTCGCTGACCTCTACACCGCAGGCTCCCCGGGTACGGGGGCGCTGATGACGATCGCGCGGGCCGCCTTCAACGTGGGCCTCGTGGTCGTCACGGAACCCGTCGCGGCCGGGGATATCGCCACCCTGAAGGCCGGGCTCACGGCGATGGCGGCCCTCCGCGCCTCCTGCCGGCCGTCGCTGATCGTCCGGTTCCGCGACCAAGCCGCAGGCGAGAGCGACGTCGCCTACGTGGCCGCCTTCCAGGAGTTCCGCGCCGCGTGCGCCGACGACGAGCGGATCTGCGTCTGGGCCGGCGATGGCTGGCTCACGGACGCGCAACGCTCCTACGTCTACAGCCGCTCCGGGCTCCCGTCCTTCCTCGCCAAGCTCCAGGGCATGAGCGTCCTCGCGGGCCCCAAGGGCGAGCGGATCGCGCAGTCGCCCGGCATGACCTCGCGCGGGCCCCTCGTGGGCTTCAGCATCCACGACACCGCGGGCAACCCGGTGGGCCACGACGAGCGCACGCATCCCGGCATCCTCGGCCCCCTCGCCGGCAAGGGCGGCGGCGCCTGCGCGTACTACGAGGCGGCGGACAGGATCGCGGGCACCTACGCGTGCGTCCAGACGGACACGCTGTGCCCCGTGCTCCCGGCCACGCAGGGGGTGCAGAGCCTCATGGACAACCGAGTCTCGTCCGCCTGCGAGCGCGCCCTCTACAACATCTCGTTCCTCGCCCTCGGCGGCGCGGACGTGGTGACCGACTTCATCCTCGACGACGACACCCGCGAGGCGATGGCGGCGGCGGGCATGAAGGCGATCAAGGACGCGGGGCTGGAGAACGAGTTCGCGAACGCCAACGATCCCAACCTGCTCACCGTGGACGCGCTCGTGACCGTCGACGGCACCCTCAACGGGGTGACCTGGCGTTTCAACAACAAGCTCTACCGCTACACCAACTCGGTGACCGTCTGGGTCGCCAACGCGAGGGGCTGACCGATGAGCAACAACGCGATCAACAACCTCGCCCTCGACGGCAGCAGCGCGCGCATCCGGCTTCACCTCTCGATCTTCGGCGGCATCGAGAAGATCACCGGGATCGAGGAGAAGCTCAAGCAGGAGAAGGTCGTCTTCCTCGGCGAGCGCTACGCCACCGCGCGTACCCCCGGCATCGTGGAGGTGAGCGACATCGAGATCGTCATGTCCTCGATCGGCTGGGCCGCCCTCGTCGGCGCGCTGCCCGATCAGTTCAGCGAGATCGACTTCCCCATCACGTGCAACGAGCGACACGTGCAGCTCGCAACGGGGTACACCGTCCTCCTGGATCAGGTGCAGATCATCGGCACCAAGCAGGACATCGAGGCGAGCGAGAAGATGCGCCGCGTGACGATCCCGGCCAGCGTCATGCGCATCGCGCACAAGGGCAGTGACGGCGTGAAGAAGACGCTCGCGCGCCGCCCAGGGGTGAGCCCCCTCGTGAGCCCCGCGGGGCAGGCGCTCGGGTTCTGACAGGCAGGAGACCACCATGGCGACGAAGATCGAAGAGTTGCGGGAGAGGGTGCGAGCGGCGGGCGCGGCGTTGTTCGCGGCGTCGGAGAAGGGGGACGAAGACGCGGAGCTCCGCGCGCTGAGCGAGGAGGACGCAGCCCGGGCCGACCTCATCGCCGAGATGAAGAAGGTCCGCCGGCTCAACGGTGCCCGCCTCGTGCGCGCGGCGCGCCCTGCGGCCGAGGCGGGCGGCTACCAGGTCGCCGCCTTCGACGTGGGCCTTTACGAGGTCGACCCGACCAAGCTCCCGTCCGGTGGCGTCGTCGTTCTGCGGAGCCCCTCAGTCGAGGTGCGCAAGCGCTCCGCCGCCGCGATCAAGGCCGCCGCCGACGATCCCGCGCTGGAGGCCGAGGCCGCGGTCACCCAGGTGTGCGAGTGCACGGTGTCCCCCGAGTTCAAGATGGGCGACCCGGCCGCCATCGCCTACCGCGTGTTCTGGGAGACCGTGGGCGCGGGCGTGGTCAACAACGCGGTGATGCAGATCCAGCAGCTCGGGGGCTTCCAAGTGGAGCACTTCAAAAGGGTCTCGCGATGACCTGCTCTCGCGCGCCCGCCCCGGCTGCGACCCTGACGAGGTAGAGGTTACCGCGGCCCTCATCCTCCGCCGGCTCTCCGACGACCCCGCGCCCGAGGACGCCGCCCTGGCCCACGTCCTCGCCTTCGGGCTGCAAGACCTTCACGCGCTCCGCAAGCTCTGGGGAGGGTAGTACGTGGCCGAGACCGAGACGTGGACGCTGAGCCTCAAGGACATGATGAGCGGCCCCGCCGCCACCATGACCCAGGGGCTCCGTCAGCTCGACGCCGCCCAGGTCGCCGCCGTCGCATCCGGCAACGCGCTCGCCAACATCCCGCCCCCTCGCGGCGCTGACGGGAAGTTCCTCAAGAGGGGCTCCGAGGAGTGGAGGGAGGCCATGGTCGCCGCGTCGAGCGGGGCCGCGGGCGTGGCGAGCGCCGGACAGGCTGCCGGCGAGGGGATGAAGGCCGGCGGCTCCGCGGTCGCTGACGGGGCCGCGCAGGTCACCAGCGCCCTCGACATGCTCAAGCACCCGGTGGACACCGCGACCGACGCGCTGAAGGCCATGGGCCCAGAGGGCATGGCCGTGGCGGCGGCGCTCGCGGTCCTCACGGCTGCGATCTCGGCCACCATCGGCACCATGGTCGCGTTCGGCAGCAAGGCGATCGAGATGACCGAGCGGGCGCGGGCGCTGCGTGAGGCCTTCGCCGGGCTCGCCGGTGGGGCCGCCGGTGGGAAGGCGGTCCAGGACATGCTGGGCCACCTCAACCTGCCGTTCGCCGGGAGCCAGGTGAACGCGTGGGCCGCGACGCTCACGGCGGCGGGCGTGAAGGGGCGGCAGCTCGAAGCCGAGATCAAGGCCATTGCGGCGGCGCAAGCGAGCGGCGCCGTCTTCGGCAAACAATGGGGGAGCGCGGCCGAAGACTTCTTCCGCAAGATGGGCGAGGGCGGGCGCGAGGCGGACGACCTCGTCAAGCGCATCCAGGGCGGCGGCAAGGGCGTTGAGGCGCTGAAAGCCATGGGGCTCAACATCGAAGACCTCGGCGGGCAGATGGCCGTGTCCAAGATGAAGGCCAACGAGCTGACCGCCGCCGTCACGAAGGCGTTGCAGGTCAAGGGCGCGGGCTCGCTCGCGGCCCTCGGCGACACGTGGGACGTGATCAAGATGAAGGCCATGGCCGGCCTAAATTCGATCTTCGGCGGCCTCACCGGCGCCAAGGGTCCGGTCGAGACCTTCATGGGCGCGGTCAAGTCGCTGTTCTCCGAATTCAACAAGGGCAGCGTGCTCGTGTCCGCGCTGCGCCCCATCGTCACCGTGGTCTTTACCAAGCTCTTCGAGTGGGGGACGCTCGCCCTCAACGCCATCCACAAGGGTTTCTTGATGGTGACGATCGCCGCGCTGACGGCCTACATCTACATGCGCCCGCTGCTCGTGTGGATCGCGCAGTTCGTCAGCTCGGCGAACCTGCTCCGCGGCGTCGCCATCATCTTCGCCCTCCTGGCCGTTCCGTGGGTCGTTCTCGCCGCCGCGATGCTCGTGGTCACCGTGGTCATCGGCGCCGTCATCGGCGTGGTGGCCGCGCTCGCCGCCGCTTTCGTGTACGTCGTCGGGGCGATCGCCGGCTTCGTCGCCAGCATTGGAAGCGCGTTCGCCGACGCCTACGCCGCCGCCACCGGGGCCGGCTGGAGTATCGTCGACGGGCTCGTGGCCGGCGTCATGGCCGGCGCGGGCCGGTTCGCCGAAGCGATGCGGGGCATGGCCGCGACGGGCCTGTCCGCCTTCGAGGGTCTCTTCCGCATCGGCTCCCCGTCGAAGGTGATGTTGGAGCACGGCCAGAAGAACATCGCCGAGGACGCGCTCGCGACGGGCATCGACAAGGGCGCGGACAAGGTGGATGCCAGCATGGGCCGCCTCGGCGGCGGGACGAAGCCTGGGGCGAAGGGCGGCGACCGCGACGGGGGCGGCGAGAAGCACTACCACTTCCACTACGCAGGCCCGGCGGATCAGGCGGATGACTTCTTCGACCGGGCCGCGATGTGGTTGCTCCAGTTGGAGCGGGAGGCGGCGACGTGATGTGGCTACAGCGCGAGCGCGAGGCCGCCCGCGTCGCCGGACGTGGCAAGGTAGTCGAGGAGCGCGATCACCGCCTCGCGCCCCGTCGCTCCGCCGGCCGCCCGCCCGGGCCCGGTGTCGGTCCGGGCCACGTAGGCGTCGATCGACCCGGGGTTGGTCGGACCGACCACGATCCGCATCGCGCCCGGCGCCGCCGGAGCCGGCGGCCCGCCCGCGTACACGTACCGCTCCAGGATGGCGCCCGTGGCAGCGTCGTCCACGTCCTCTACGCGGTTGTAGAGGTGGGCGTCGCCTTTCGCGTCCACGTAGACGATCCAGCGTCGGTCGTCGGGCTGGATCGCCGCGCTCCAGTTCACGGATCCTTCGTAGCGGGACACGGTGTAATTCTGCTTGGCGCTCATCGGGGGAATCTCCTTCGGGTTGGAGCGCCCGGTCATCCCCCGGCACGCGAGGCCATCCTACAGCGCCCGTGCGTTTCGCGCCA
>DATLOS010000448.1:0-3582 GCA_035536155.1 Elusimicrobiota bacterium | reverse complement strand
CAGCAGGCTCTCCCGGGAGGGATCGAGGTGCTGCACCACCACGAACGCCATCCCGGTGTCGAGCGGAAGGCGCGCCAGGAGGCGGGACACGGCCTCCAGCCCACCGGCGGAGGCGCCGATGCCGACGATGGGGAACGATCGGTCCGCGGGGTTCGCGGCTCTTTTTCTAATCATGGGTTCGATGCTCGGGAGCCCGCGGCAGCGCGACATGGAACACCGCGCCGCCCGCGGGAGCGTTCTCGGCCCAGATCCGGCCGTGGGCGCCCTCCACGATTCCCCGCACGATCGCCAGGCCCAGCCCCGTCCCCTTCGTGCGCAGGGCGCCTTCGGCGCGGAAGAAGCGCTCGAAGACCCGGCTCAAATCCCCGGGCGCGATGCCGCGCCCGGTGTCTCGGATGGAGACGATCGCCTCGGCTCCCGCGGCGGCGCCGGAGATGAAGACCTTCCCGCCCCGCGGGGTGAACTTGAGGGCGTTGTCGAGCAGGTTCCCGAAGGCGCGGCCGAGGTCCGCGCGATCGGCGAGGACCGTCAGGCCGGGGGCGACGTCGATCTTGATGGAGAGCCGGCGGCGGTTGGCGGCGGGGGCGAAAGTCGAGGCGGCCTCCCACAGGACGTCCGAAAGCGAGACGGGCACAGGGGCGCTCGCGGCCTTCGGGGAGCCCGCGACGCTCAGGTCCAGCAACCGGTCCACCAGGCGCGCCATGCGCTGCGCGTGGCTTTCGATGAACCCGAGGTAGGTGCGCGTGGTCCGGGTCCCGCAGACTCCCCGGAGCAAGGTCTCCGCGGAGCCGCGGATCAAGGCGAGAGGGGAGCGCAGCTCATGGACGACGTCGTCGACGAAGGCGTCCCGCTCCTTTTCTCGCCGGGCGCTCTCCCGCGGCCGGACGTCGACGGGCGGGGCCGAGGCCGCGGAGCCCCCCCGCGCGGCGTAGGCTCGGCCGCTTCCCACGGGATGGAAGAGCTCCGGCGCGGCCACCGCGCCGCCCGTCTGGTCCAAGAGGAACCCTTCCGGTGCCAGCGCGCGATGGAATAGGCGCAGGGCGGCGGCGCGCTCGTCAGCCGTCATCGACGCCAAGGTATCGCGGCAGACGATCAGGTTCAGGCGCGAAAAGGGCGGGGGCTCGGGGAGGGCATGCCTCACGAAGCGGCAGACGCTCCGGACGGAGGGCCGGACCTTGATCTCGTCGGACTCGAGGATCAAAAATCGTCCGAGGTTCTCGCGCGCGCCGCCCTGGCAGGCCCGGGACGAGTAGCGGCCGGCTCGCGCCTGGGAAACCGAGTCCTCGTCGGGGTCCGTGCCGAAGACCCGCACCGGGATCTCGCGCCAGCGGCTTCCCAGCGCCTCGATGAGGCGGATGGCGACGGAGTAGGCGTCCTGGCCGGTGGAGCACTGGGGCACCCACACGCGCAGCGGCCTGCCCGGGCTCCAGGCGTCCGGCTCCTCGCGCACCAGGCGCTGGAGGAGCTCCAAGGCGACCGCATCGGAGAAAAAATGCGTCCCGGTCCTCATCCCCGGGCAGGTTGTCGACGGGAGCATGTCTAGAGGGATATACGCATATTTTCGACGGTAGCGGTGGTTTATTATTTGATCGAGGCCCTCTCCGACTCGACCGGCAGGCTCGCGCAGACCAGCCAAAACCTCTCGATGAGGGAAACCAGCTCCCGCAGCCGATCCATGCCCGTGGGCTTGGTGATGAACGCGTTGGCGCCCAGGGAATAGGCGGCGCGCACGTCCTTCTCCGAGGCCGAGGTGGTCAGCACCAGGACGGGGAGGAGCTTGAGCGCCGGGTCGCCGCGGATCTCGCGCAGCACCTCCTCCCCGCTCTTTTGCGGAAGCCGCCAGTCCAGGAGCACCAAGGACGGCCTGGCCGCGCCGGCGAAGGCGCCTTGCCCGCCCAGATACGCCATGGCCTCGATCCCGTCGCGCGCCACCTGGAACTCGATCGAGGCCCCGCTTTCCTTGAGCGCCTCCTCCATCAGCATCACGTCGGAGGGATCGTCCTCGACCAGCAGGACCCGCTTGGGCGAGGCGCTCAAGCGGAGCTTCCCTCGGGCGCGGCGCGCAAAGTGAAATGGAAGGTCGAGCCTTCCCCGGGCTCCGATTCCACCCAGATGCGGCCGCCCAGACGTTCCACGATCTTCTTGCACACCGCCAGTCCCAGCCCCACGCCCCCGTACTCCTCGCGCGTGTGCAGGCGCTCGAAGATCGAGAAGATGCGCTGGGCCTGCCGCGGATGGATGCCGATCCCGTTGTCGCGCAACGAGATCACCCACTCCTTTCCCGAGCGTTCGGCCCAGAGGTGGGCCTCCGGGGACGCCTTGCCCCGGAACTTGAGCGCGTTGTCGACCAGGTTGCAGAGGACGCGCTCCAGGAGCGCGGGCTCGGCCCAGACCTTGGGCAAGGCCCCGCGCGTGACCCTGGCTCCGGAGGCCGCGATGCTTTCGGCGAGCTCCTCGAAGGCCCGGCGCGCGACCTCCTCCATGTCCACCGGCGCCAAAGCGGCCCGCCGATCGGTCTCGGCGTACACGACCAGGCCCGCGAGCAGCTCCTGCGCGGCGGCCGCGGAGTCCCGGATCTGCGCCAACAGGCCGGTCGCCTCCGCGGGGATGCGGCTGCCGTGACGCTGCGCCAGCATCTCGCCCAGATTGACGATCCTGCGCAGCGGGGCCTTGAGCTCGTGGGAGGTCACGGACACGAACTGCTCGAGCTCCGACCGGGACGACGCCAGCTCCCGGCCGGCGCGGGCGCTCTCCTGCTCCAGCCGTTTGCGCTCCGTGACGTCCGTCCACGTCCCCTGGATGAACCGCGCCCGTCCGGCCTCGTCGCGGACCGCTTCCGACTCGTCGAGGATCCATTTCGCGACGCCGGCGCGGTCCCGAAGCCGGTACTCCATCGAGAAGCGTTCGCCGCTCCGGTGCGCGCGCGCCAAGAGGGGCAGGATGCGCTGGCGATCATCCGGGTCCATCCGCTGGAGCCAAAGACCCCGGCCCGTAGTCCATTCGGCGGGCTTGTAGCCCAGCAGGGGCTCGACTTGAGGGCTGATGTAGGTGAACGCCCCCTGCACGTCCATCGCGGAGACGTAGGTGATGATCGGCAGCCGTTCCGCCAGCGCCCGGAAGCGGGCCTCGGCCAGGTCCAGGCGGGTCTGGAGCTCATCTTCGCGCGACTGCCTTTCCGTGCGCATCGACTGATTCTAAACCTCGGGGACCGCGCCGGAAATGGCGGGCCTGTAAATTAGTTGTCCGGAGTGCGCGGCCCCCCTCATTTAGGAATTTGCTATCATCGATTCTTGTGACTGAAAGACGGCCCAAGCGCGTCGCCATCCTCGGCTCGACCGGCTCCATCGGCGTCAACGCCCTGCGCGTCATCGCGGACATGCCCGAGCATTTCGAGGTGGCCGGCCTCGCCGCCCACTCGAGCGTCGAGGGCCTGCTCAAGCAGATCGAGGCCCACGAGCCGGCCATGGCCGCGGTCTTCGACGACAAGGCGCACAAGGCGCTCAAGGGCCGCATGAACGGCTCGCGCGCCAAGGTCCTGGCCCCGGGCGTCGAGGGCCTCTGCGAGATGGCGGCGGCGAAAGA
>DATLOS010000447.1:0-5440 GCA_035536155.1 Elusimicrobiota bacterium | reverse complement strand
CAGGCGCCCGCGCTCCTCGGCCGAAGAGATGAGCGCGGCGAAGTCGCGCGCGCTCCGGCGGCGGGTCAAGGAGTCCCAAAGAGCGGCGGACACGGGGCGCGCGGCCGGGTCCTGGCCGAGCGCCCGCATGCGGGCGAGGAGCCAGCCGAGGTGGCGCTCCTCCGCCTCCGCCAGCCCGCGCCACGCGGCGCGCAGCTCCTCGCACGCGTCCGAGCACTCGCGGGCGGCCCAGCGAAAAGCCTCCCGCGCCTGGAGCTCGGCGAAGGCCGCGGTCCGCAGCCGGTCCCCCACTCCCTCCGCCGACTCCAAGCCGCGGGGCGCGGGCGCGCGCTCGCCGGCGGCGCAGACCGCGAACGGCGCCCAGGAGGGGGCCGCGGGGCCGGACGGTTGGCGTTCGTCGGTCATCTCTGCAATACTATGATAGCAAAGGAGCTCATGAGCCCCCCGGATGCGGCGCATTCGCCGCCTGAAGACGTTTTCGTTCCCGCCGGCTTTCTGCCGCGCTCCGCCGCGTGCGTCGTCGACCTGGCCCTCGTCTTGTCGGGACAAGCTCTGCTGGGCGCCGTCCTCGCCGCGGTCGGGCTGCCGGACGGCCTCTCCGGCTTCCTCCAGGCCCTCCTCGCGGCCGGCTATTTCTCCTACCCGGTAGCGGCCCGCAGCGGCCAGACGCCGGGAAAGCGCTTCGCCGGCATAGCCGTGGTGCGCGGCGACGGCGGGCCGGTGGGCCCGGGACGCGCCTTGGGGCGCTACGCCGCCTGGCTGCTCTCCTTCGGCACGCTCGGCCTGGGCTTCCTCGCGGCCCTGCTCGGCGCGCAGAAGAAGGCCCTCCACGACTACCTGGCCGGGACCCGGGTGATCCGCTCGAGCGAGCTCGACGAGCGCCGCCGCAAGGCCGTGCTCGCCGTCGGGGTGCTTCCCCTTCCCCTCGCGCTGGCCTTCGCCTTCATCGCGTCGAGCGCGCCTTCGGACGCGCCCTCCTCCGCGCCCGCTCCCGCGCCGGAGGCCGCCCGCGAGGACCCCGCGCTCGAGGACCTGCGCGCCCTGCGCAGCGCGGTCCTGGCCTACGCCGGGGGCGCGGACGGCTCTTACCCAAGCGCGCTGGACGCCGCGCTGACGAACGGCGGGCTGGATGCCGTCCCCATGCTGACCGTCTCCGAGCACGATCCGAGCGACGCGGTGGAGGAATACGGGGCGAGCGTCTGCGCCGGAGACGGCGGTCTCGACCGTTCCCAGCTCCGCGACAGCGGACGCTGGGCCTACGTGGCGGACTCCGCGGCGGCCTGCCGCGGCCGGGTATTCATCGACTGCACCCACCCGAGCCCGGACGGCCAGCCCTGGTTCGCGCGCTAGGCCCTCTGTCCCCCGAAAACTTCCCCATGGACTCAGGTCCATGCCCCCCCGAGGATGCTAATGTCTGACACTCGAGGTGTCCGGAATGAAAACCATCCCCGCAGTCCTCCTGCTCGCTTGCGCCGGACCGGCGGCGTCCTGGGCGGCCGCCGTCCGCGGCCCGCAGGCCCGCTCCGAGGCCCCCGTCCTTCCCGCGGCCCTTTCGGCCGCGCCCGCCGCGGCCCTGACTTTGCCCGCGCTCTCCGGGCTTTCCGCGGACTTGGGCGCGAGCTCTCTTTCCGCGCCCCCGATGGCCCTCGGCTTGACGGCGCCGGCTCTTCAGGCCGTCGAAGCCGCTCCATCGCCGATAACGGAAGCGGCTCCTGAGGCGGCGCCGCCTCGGACCCTCTCCGCCCGAGCCGAGGCTCCCGCCCAGGACGCTCCGGTCGCCGCGATCCTCGGCCGCGAGGGCACGGCCGCCGTCCAAGCCGTCGTCGAGAACTCCAGGGGCGCCGCACCGTCCAGCCTGGCGGCCTCCAGCCTTTATGACGGCGCCGGCAAGCCGGGGTCGGGCGATTCCGCTTTCGCGGCCGCCGACGCCGTTCCGAGCGCTCACGTGCTGGCCTGGTCGCCCGGCCTCGCCCGCCTGCCCGAGTCGCTGCCGAGCCCCGCCGCCCTCTATTTCCGGGCCCTGCGCGAAGCCTCCGAGGCCGCGGGAACGGCCGCCGGAGAACTGCGCTTCGCCGCAGCCTCGGCCGCGACTCCCATCGACGACGCCCTGTGGACCTTCTCCTTCCGCTTCCAAGCCCCCAAGGGCGCCTGGCAGCAGGTCGACGTGGCCTTCAACCGCGGGCTGGCGGCGAGCAACGAGCCCTACTCCCAGGTCCGGCTCTACCGAGGCCTGCCGCCTCCGACCTTGCCTCTCCTGCCGGCCCAGCACTTCCCCTCCGGGGACCTTCTCTCCGCCGCCGACGCGCTGGCCGCGGCCCAGCGGGAGCTTCCGCGCTTCGGCTCCCGCGTGAGCTTCTCCTTCGAGCCCTCGGACGACGGGCTCGTCTACCGGATCTACAGCGAGACCGGAGCCCGCGCCGCGGTGGACGCCCGCACCGGCGGCGTCCGCGTCTGGCCCGCCCCCGAGCCCGAGCGGGGCCGCGCCGGCCGAGCCCTGGACGCGGTCGGCCTCGGCTGGCTCTTGCCTTGATAAAGGCCCTCGCGCTTCCGCTCCTGCTCCTTCCGACGGGAGCCTTCGCGGCGAGCGCGTGGGTCCCGACCGCGCGCGTCTCCTTGAGCGCGGAGGTTCCCCTCTTCGATCCAGACTCCGCCCGCCGCGCGGCGCCGGCCCTCGCCGGCCTGGCCTCCCTCGGCGGCGACTGGAG
Organism: Elusimicrobiota bacterium; assembly: GCA_035536155.1. Classification (GTDB taxonomy): domain Bacteria; phylum Elusimicrobiota; class Elusimicrobia; order UBA1565; family UBA1565; genus DATLOS01. The sequence continues at coordinate 2,735 of DATLOS010000447.1, read as the reverse complement.
CGCCTGGTCGGCGCTCGAGGATCCCGACCGCCGGACCCTCGGCGCGGCCGCGGCGATGGCGCAGGCCCTGCAGACCCATGGGGGCGACAAGCTCCTCAACGCGCTGGCCGACGCCGACGAGCTCTCCACGAAGAAGAGGCGCAGGCTCGCCGACGAGCTGGTCGCCGTCCGGGACGCCGCCGCCGAGCAGGTGCGCGCATCGCTCCTCGAGCGCGTCCAGCAGATAGCCCGGGAGGAAACGGACCTCCGCGGCCGCGTGAACCGCCTGGAGGCGATCCGCCGCGAGACCGCCGCGCTGCGCATGCGCCGGCTCTATCCCGACGCGGCGCTCGAGCAGGCGGAGGAGGGCGCGCGCCGCGAGGCCGCGCGGCTGCGGGAGGAATGGATGGCCACGAAGCTCGACGACGAGGCGCGCAAGCTCCAAGGCTTCATCGAGCGCGAGGAGGCGCTCACCCTGGCGAAGGAGCCGGCCCTGCTTCATTTGAAGCTCGCCAAGGCGGTCGCGGCCGACTTCGCCTTTTTCCGCGCCTTCCCCGACCTCTATTACAAGCTTCTTTCCGAGGAGCCGGACGCGGCGGCGGCGCGCGGGACGGCCGTCCTGCGCGCCGTGGGCGACCCGCACGCCGAGAACGTCGAGATCATCCGCTCCGGCGACAAGCGCGTCCCCCAGGCCAACGACTTCGACGACTCCGCCCGGGCGCCGGCCGGGCTGGACGTCTCCCGCATGCTCGCCGGCGCGGGCGCGCTGGGCGACGGGAGCGAGGAGAAAGCCCGGGCCCTCGTGGAGGAGGCCCGCCGAGCCTACGGCCTATCGCTGAGCCAGGACTTCGCCCAGTGGCGCAAGTCGGTGAAGGACGAGCCGGCCGTCTCCGCCGCCAAGCCCGTCGACCGGGCGTGGAAAAAGCGCTCCGGGCCCGCGGTGGAGAACGCCGCCCTGCTCGCGCTCTTCGCCGAGAAGCTCGGCATCGAGGCCAAGAACTGGCGCCTCTTCGACCGCCGCGGCGCCGGCGGCAGCTCGATCGGGCTGCGGCGCTACCTGCTGCGCTCGGACCGGCACGACCACGTCTACGAGGTGAAGGCTCTGCGGCGCTCGGCCATGGCCTCCTTCGACGGCTTGTCCATCGCGGAGAGCCCGCGGGAGCGCCTCGATCGCGCCTACGCCGACCTCCGCCAGGAGCCCGTGCGCTCCGCCGCTTTCGCGCACGACGGGAGCGACTGGTCCGGGCGCCGCCGGGAAGCCGAGGAGATCCGCCTCGACCTCCGGGACCCTCTCTCCGCCGCCCGCGCAATGGGCGGTCTCTTAGCCCAGCTCCACCGCGCCTCCGGCGTTTCCATCGAGGAGCTGAGGCGCGCGTGCGAGGCCGCCTCGACGCCGCTCGTCCTGCGCTCGCTCCAGGCGATGCTGCGCATGCGCCATGCCCTCATCGATCTCTTGAACCGGGACGTGTGGCATCTGCCGCCGGCCTGGAAAGCTCCCTAAGCCTAGTTCTCGCCCGCGACATTGCCGTTCCCGGGCAAACCGGCTATGATTCTGCCGGGCCGCGGGCCAGGAGGGCGCATGCGCATCGGCATGGTCGGGCTGGGACGGATGGGGCTGAACATGTCCCTGCGCCTCCTGCGCGCGGGCCACGAGGTCGTGGGCTTCAACCGCGACGCCGCGAAGACAAAGGACCTGGCGCGAGCCGGCGGCGTCGCGGCGGCCTCCCTCCAGGACCTCGTCGCCCGCCTTCCCGCGCCCCGCGCCATCTGGCTGATGCTCCCCGCGGGGCCGCCGACGGACGACACGATGGCGGCGCTGATCCCGCTTCTCGCGAAAGGCGATCTGCTCATCGACGGCGGCAACACCTACTACAAGGACGACCAGCGCCGCGCCGAGTCGCTGGCCAAAGCCGGCCTGCGCTACGCCGATGCCGGGGTCTCGGGAGGGATCTGGGGCCTGGAGCTGGGCTACTGCCTGATGGTGGGCGGCGACGCTCAGGATTTCGCGCGCCTTCGGCCCGTCCTCGAGGCCCTCGCGCCCAAGGACGGCTTCCTCCATTGCGGTCCGGTCGGCGCGGGTCACTTCGTGAAGATGGTGCACAACGGGATCGAGTACGGCATGATGCAGGCCTACGCCGAGGGCTTCGAGATCCTGCAGGCCTCGCCGTTTCCGCAGGATATGGCCAAGCTCGCCGCGCTCTGGAACCGGGGCAGCGTCGTGCGCTCCTGGCTGCTCGAGCTCGCGGAGCGCGCCTTCCGCGAGGACCCGCGCCTCGAGAGCCTGAGCGGCTACGTCGAGGACTCCGGCGAGGGACGCTGGACCATCCAGCAGGCCGTCGAGACCGGGGTGCCCGCCCCCGCGATCACCGCCGCCCTCTTCGCCCGCTTCGCCTCCCGGGAGCGGGACGCCTTCTCCCTGCGCGTCCTGGCCGCGCTGCGCAACCAGTTCGGAGGGCATGCGACCGCGAAAAAGGGCGCCGAGCCGCGCGGCGCCGGGGCGGGAGCCGGGGCCGTCCGGCCGGCCGCCGCCGCGCGGGCCAAGAAGCGATGACGCCGGTCACCGCGTCGCGGATTCTCTCCAAGGACGAGCTCTGCCTCATGGAGTCCGTCCCCATGCCCTGCGCCGTCGTCATCTTCGGCGCCTCCGGGGACCTCGCCTTCCGCAAGCTCTATCCCTCGCTGTACTACTTGGAGAGGAACAGCCTTCTCCCGAAGAAGTACGTCGTCGTGGGCGTCGCGCGAACGCCGATGCCGCA
>DATLOS010000446.1:0-2473 GCA_035536155.1 Elusimicrobiota bacterium | reverse complement strand
GACGCGGTAGCCAAAGGCGCGGGAGGCCTCGTCGATCCCGACGATGGCGGCCTTGACGTTGCGGGTGTCCTGCGCCGTCTCGAGCAGCAGGCAGTCCACGCCGCCGCGGAGCAGCCCCAGCGCCTGGACGCGGAAGTTCTCGACGAGCTCGGGGAAGGTGATGCCGCCCGTGACCGTGATCGTCTTCGTGGTCGGGCCCATCGAGCCGGCGACGAAGCGGGGGCCGGGGAACTTCGCGGCGGCCTCGCGGGCCACCCGGGCGGAGGCCTCGTTCAGCTCCAGGGCGCGGTCGCCGAGGCCGTACTCGTTGAGCACGAGCGGCGTGCCGCCGAAGGAGTTGGTCTCGACCATGTCCGAGCCCGCGGCGTAGTACTCCGCGTGGATGTCGCGGATGACGTCGGGCCGGGTGATGACGAGGTTCTCGTTGCAGCCCTCGAGCTCGGGGCCGCCGAAGTCCTTGGCCACCAGGTTGCGCTGCTGGATCATGGTGCCCATGGCGCCGTCGAGCACGAGGATGCGCTGCGCGAACTGGGCGATGAGCGCCTTGCCGGACTCGGTCAGGGGGACGTGCTGTTGTGTCACTTGGGTTTCTTCCCGCTGGCGACGATGACTTGGAACGGATCGCCGCGCTTGCTCGCGCCGATCTCGAACTGGAGATCCTTGAGGCCCGCGTCCTTCATCATCTTGCGGAGCGAGTCCTCGTCGAAGCCCATCCACTTGTCCCCGAGCTTCTTCACCCATTCTTCCTTGTGGGACTTGAGGTCGAGCAGGAGCAGCGTGCCGCCGGGGGCCAGGATCCGCGACGCCTCGGCGATGGCCTGGGCCGGGTCCTTCGCGTGGTGCAGCGCCTGGGAGAGGAGGGCGACGTCCATCGAGCCGTCCTCGAGCGGCAGTTCCTCGATCTCGCCCTTCTTGAAGGTGATGTTCCGGATCGAGCGGGACTGGGCGAGGGCGCGGGCGGTCTCGAGCACGCGTTCGGAGACGTCCACGGCGACGACCTGCCGGGCCCAGCGGGTGGCCTCGAGCGCGAGGTACCCTTCGCCGCAGCCCAGGTCGGCGACGCGGAGCGCGGGGAGCAGGTGGCCGAGGGCGCGCGCCCAGGCGGCCCAGCTCTTGCCGGGGACGAGGCCGCGCTCGTGCGTGAAGTCCTCCTTGCGGTGGCGGAGGATCTCCTGCAGCCGCGCGTCGTCGCCCTTGGCGTCGAGCGCCTTGATCTCGCTGCGAAGCAGATCCCAGGCGCGGCCCGGAGCCTCCGGCGCGGGGGCCAGGACGTAGTAGGTCCAGCCGCGGTCGCGCTCCTCCTGGACGAGGCCGCCCTCCTTGAGGAGGCGCAGGTGACGGGAGACGCCGGGCTGGGCGATGCCGAGGATCGAGGTCAGCTCGCTGACGTTCAGCCGCTCCTTCTCGAGCAGGCGGAGGATGCGCAGGCGGGCTTCGTCGCCCAGCAGCCGGAAGAAGGCGGTCGCCGCTTTCATATCTCCAAATATAGATATAGTTATAAGGTTCGTCAAGAGAGGGATCCGGCGCCCCCTTTTTCCGGGCCCCTTGGGCGCAGGGGTCCGGACCGGGCTATAGTTAGGGTGCACCGGGGGTTCAGGGGGTAGTTGGGGATGTCCACCACGACCGACGGGATGGTCGGCAAGCTCGCCCTCCAGAAGGGCAAGATCTCGGCGGACCAGCTCAAGGACTGTCTCTCGGAACAGACCGCGTTCCAGAAAGCCGGCCACAAGCGCCCCCTCGGCGTCATCATGGTCAGCCGCGGGCTGATGACGGACGCGGACCTCCTCGACCTCCTCGAGGAGCAGAAGCGCGTCCTGGCCGAGCGCTCGAACTACGGGCAGATCCGCAAGGAGGACTTCCTCTTCGGCCAGATCCTCCTCAAGCAGGGGGTGGCCACCTCCGACGAGATCAACGAGGCGCTGCGGCTCCAGGCCGAGGCGGCCGAGCGGGGCGAGACGGCCATCCCGCGGCTGGGCCAGATCCTCATCGAGATGGGCGTCACCGAGGAGAAGGAGATCCAGCGCACCCTCAAGCTCCAGTACAAGACGCTCTACGAGTGCCCCGGCTGCACGCTCAAGTACAACCTCGTGGACGCCAGCGAGAACAAGCAGTACCGCTGCAAGAAGTGCGACGCGGTCCTCGACGCCAAGCCGCCCGGCACCGGCATCCGGGCCGACGAGAGCGCCTACGGCCTGAACCTCGAGATCAGTTCCGATCTGCCGCCCGAAGTGGCGCAGGCGGAGCTCGACCCGGGCAACCTGTTCGGTAAGTACATCCTGGTCCGCCCGCTCGGCCGCGGCGGTTCTGGCGTCGTCCACCTCGCCTACCAGAAGGAGCTCAAGCGCTTCGTCGCCCTCAAGCTCCTGCGCAACGACGACCCCGAGACCCTGGAGCGCTTCACCCACGAGGCCCAGCTCGCCGCCCGGCTGAGACATCCCAACATCGTCTCGGTCTACGAGATCGGCAAGCACCA
>DATLOS010000445.1:0-4672 GCA_035536155.1 Elusimicrobiota bacterium | reverse complement strand
CGGGCTATCCCCGGGCGGAAGCGGTGCTCTTGATCGAGCTGGAGGGCGCGCCGGAGCGCGCGGCGGCCGAGGCCGAGTCGGTGCGCGAGCTCGCGGCCAGGCGCGGCTGCGCCGAGCTGCGCTCGGCCAAGACCGCGGCGGAGCGCGACCGGCTTTGGGAGGGAAGGCGCAGCGCCTACGCGGCGCTGGCCCGGCTCGCGCCGAACGTCATGGTGGAGGACGGCGTCGTCCCCCGCAGCCGCCTCGCGGCCGGCGCCCGACGCCTGCTGGACATCTTCCGCGAGCACCGCGTTCAGGGCGGTCTCCTCTTCCACGCCGGCGACGGGAACCTGCATCCCAACATCATCTTCGACGAGAGGGACAAGGCGCAGACCGACCGGGCGCGTGCCGCGGGCCACGAGATCCTGGCGGCCTGCGTGGAGATGGGAGGCTCGATCTCCGGCGAGCACGGCATCGGCATGGACAAGCGCGCGGCCATGGGCTGGCTCTTCTCCGAGGAGACGCTCGCGCTGTTTCGTCGGATCAAGGCGGCCTTCGATCCCAAGGGCTTGGCCAACCCGGACAAGCTCTTCCCCCTGGCGGGCGAGAAGCCTCCGGGCGTCGCGCGGCGCCCCGCCCCGCCGCCGTTGGGCGCCGCGGCGGCCGAGCTCGTGGAGAGCGTGCGCAAGCTGGCGTCGGCCGGCAAGCCGGTCGAGGTGGTCGGCGCGGGCACGCGCGCGCCCCGCGCGGGGGCGCTGAGCGCGCGCGGCTTGACCCGCCTCGTGGACGTCGACCGCGGCAACCTCATCGCCACGGCCGAGGCGGGGATCTCGCCCGCCGAGCTCGAGGCCGCGCTGTCGCGCGAGGGCCTGCACGCCGGCTTCGGCTCGGGCGCGGGGACTCTGGGCGGTCTTCTCGCCACGCGGCCTTGGATCGGCATCCGGGACGGCATCCTGGCGATGCGCATCCTCCTGGCCGACGGGACCGTCCTCGAGGTCGGCAGCAAGGTGGTGAAAAGCGTGGCCGGCTACGACGTGCCGCGGGTCCTCCTCGGCTCCTGGGGGACGCTCGCGGTGATCCTCGAGGCCACGTTCAAGGTGCAGCCGCTCCCCGTCCCCGTCCCGGCCGCCCCGCCGCGTCCCCGTCCCGCGCCGAACCCGTGGTGGCTCAAGCTCAAGGGCGCCTTCGACCCGGGCCACCGCCTCAACGCCTGGGTGCTGGAGGGCCGGCATGGCTGAGCAGCTGGGCGTCCTGCGCACCTTCCTCGGCGACAAGAAGCTCTACGACGCCGTGAGCCAGTGCTCGCGCTGCGGCTACTGCGAGCAGGCCTGCCCGACGTACTTGGAGAGCGGACGCGAGGACCGCTCCCCGCGCGGGCGCAACCAGCTGGTGCGCATGATGCTCGAGGGCAAGCTGGCCGACGCCGCCTCGGCCGAGGAGGCGCTCTCCACCTGCCTGCTCTGCGGAGCCTGCTCGAGCGTCTGCCCGGCGAAGGTGCCGACGGCGGATATCGTCCTGGAAGGCCGGCGCGCCCTGCGAGCGGACGAGTCGGGCGCGGCGCGGCGCCTGGGAGCGCTCCTCGAGCGGCCGGCGCTGCTCTCTTTCCTCCTGCGCTGGGCTTACCGCCTCCAGCGCTGGGGCCTGGCGACGCTGGCCGCGCGCCTCGGCCTCGGGCGCCTGCCGGGGCTGGGGCCGCTGGTGGACGCGGGCGCCCATCTCGACGAGGCGCCGCGGCGGCTCCTGCGCGAGGACCTGGCCGCCGACGGAGACCTGCGCGAGGAAGGCGCCGCGTGGGTCTATTATCCCGCCTGCGGGCCGAGCTACGTCCTTCCCCGCGTCGGCCTCGCCACGGTCCGCGCGCTCAAGCGCCTTTTGGGGCGCGGGAGCTGGCTCGACGCGCCCTGCTGCGGTCTCGCGGCCTACAACTACGGCGACGTCGCGCAGGCCCGCGCCTTCGCGCGAAAAAACATCGAGCGTCTCGAGGCTTCGCCCGCGAAGGGCCCGCTGATCGGGGACTGCTCCTCCTGCGTGGCGCACCTCAAGACCTACCCCCAGCTCTTCCTGGGCGAGCCGGAGTGGCTGGCACGGGCGGAGCGTTTCTCGGCGCGCGTCCAGGACGCGGTGGAAGCCCTTCCCCGGGCTCTGGGCGAGCGCGCGTGCGCCGCGCCCGGCCCGGTCAACACGCTGCATGACGCTTGCCGCGCTCGAAACGGCCAAGGCATTTGGAAGGAGCCCCGGGCGGCGATGGGAAAAATGTGCGGAAATTCCTACAAAGAGCTGCCCGAGGCCGACCAATGCTGCGGGGGCGCGGGAGCCTTCGCCTTCGTCCACGGGGATATCTCGGAGGAGCTCCTCAAGCGCAAGGTCGCCAACATCGCCTCCGTCGGGGCGCGCGTCGTCGCGGCCTCGTCGACCTCCTGCCTCCTCCAGCTTGCCCGGGGACTGAAGAAGTATTATCCTGAGTGCAAGGCCGTTCATTTGTCGGAACTGATCTCGGAAGGCCTGGAGCGCGCGGATGGGTAGGCGGCAGGAACTCGAACGGCGGCAGATGCTCCTTGCGCGCTTCGGCCGCCGGATCGCGACCGAGACCCGCATCGACTCCCTCCTCACCATCATCGCCGAGGAGGTCCGCCACATCCTCACGGCCGACCGCTGCTCCGTCTTCCTCGTCGACCACGCCAAGAACGAGCTCTGGACCAAGGTCGCGCTGGGCGTGGGCGAGAAGGTCCTGCGCATCCCCATGGGCCACGGCATCGCCGGCTTCGTGGCCAAGACCGGCTCGGCCGTGAACATCCGCGACGCCTACCGCGACACGCGCTTCACCCAGGATCTCGACAAGATCACCGGCTACCAGACCAAGAGCGTCCTCGCCGTCCCCTTGAAGGACCGCGACGGCAAGGCTCTGGGCGTCTTCGAGGTCTTGAACAAGACCAAGGGCTCCTTCAACGAGGAGGACGAGGGGTTCCTCCGCATCCTGGCGACCATCGCCTCCTCGGCCATCGAGAACGCCCAGCTCTACGAGAACCTGCGGAAGTCCCACTTGGAGACGATCTATCGGATGGCCATGGTCGCCGAGTACCGCGACCAGACCGACACCGCTTCGCACCTGCGGCGCATCTCGAAGTACACGGCTCTCGTCGCCGCGCAGCTCGGCCTGCCCTACGACCTGGTGGAGGACCTGCGCTACGCGAGCCCGCTCCACGACATCGGCAAGGTGGCGATCCCGGACGCGATCCTACTCAAGCCGGGCAAGCTCACGCCCGACGAATACGAGCAGATGAAGAAGCACCCGGTCTACGGCGCGAAGATGCTGGAGAACGCGCACTCGCGGCTGCTTCACCTCGCGCGCAACATCGCTCTCGCGCACCACGAGCACTACGACGGCACCGGCTACCCGCACGGGCTCAAGGGCGAGGAGATCCCCCTCGAGGCGCGCATCGTCACCGTGGTCGACGTCTTCGACGCCCTGACCACGCGGCGCGTCTACAAGGGCGCCTGGTCCATCGACGACACCTTCAAGTACATGCGCGAGCAGTCGGGCCGCCTCTTCGACCCCGGCGTGGTCGACTGCTTCCTGCGCTGCCAGGTCCAGATCGAGGAGGTCATCGCCGACAGCCAGCGCGAGGCCTCCGAGCAGGAAAGCGCGGTTTGATCGGGACCGCCGCCAACGCCGCCGCCATCGCGGCCGGGGGCGGAGCGGGCCTCGGCCTGCGCAGCGTCCTCTCCGAGCGCCACCGCGAGATCGCCCTCCAAGGAATGGGCCTGTGCGTGGCCCTGGTCGGCCTCCAGATGGCCTCCAAGGCCGACCGCATCCTCGTCGTGGTGGCGAGCATGGCCTTGGGCGGCCTGCTGGGCGAGGCGCTGGGAATCGAGCGCCGCCTCGAGGGCCTGGGCGAGCGGCTCAAGCGCCTCGCCAACGCGGACGGCTCCGGCTTCACCGAGGCTTTCGTCGGCACGAGCCTGATGTTCTGCGTGGGCTCGATGGCCATCGTGGGCGCGATCGAGGACGGCGCCCGCGGCAACCCGCAGATCCTCTTCACCAAGGCGGTGCTCGACGGGGTCATCGCCATGGCCTCGGCCGCGAGCATGGGCTCGGGCGTCCTCTTCTCCGCCTTGCCCGTGCTCGTCTACCAGGGCGCCCTGACTTTGGCGGCGGCCGCGGCCGCGCGCTTCCTGCCGGCTCCGGTCGTCGACAGCCTGAGCGCGACGGGCGGCCTCCTCATCTTCGCGATCGGGCTCAACCTGCTCGGCGCGACGCGCATCCGCGTCGGCAATCTCCTGCCCGCGATCTTCCTGGCGGGGCTGCTGCGCTACGGAGGGCTTCCATGAAGCGGCTTCTCGCGTTCCTGCTGTGCCTGGCTCCGGCGCTCGCCCGCGCGCAGACGGTGAAGGGCCGCCTCGTCGACCTCACCCATCCCTTCGACTCCCAGACCATCTTCTGGCCGACGGAGAACGGCTTCCAGCTGGAGAAGGAGTTCGACGGGACGACCCCGGGCGGGTACTATTACGCCTCGAACAAGTTTTGCACCGCGGAGCACGGCGGCACCCACGTCGACGCGCCGCACCACTTCAACAAGGCCGGCAACATGGTCGACGAGATCTCGCTCACCCAGCTCGTCGGCCCGGCCGTGCTCGTCGACGTCTCCGCGGTCTGCGCCAAGGCTCGGGATTATCAGGTCCGGGTGAGCGATTT
>DATLOS010000444.1:0-13677 GCA_035536155.1 Elusimicrobiota bacterium | reverse complement strand
GGCAGGAGGCGCTCGAGCGCCGCGGGCTTGAGATAGCTCGCGTGGTCCGCCCAGCAGAGAAGGAGGAGGTCGACACCGTGAGGCCCGAGGTCGCGGAAGAAGCGGAATATCGCCTTGTCGCTCAAGCGCCCCCCCGCCGCGAGGTTGCCGGGGCGAAGATGATGGAGGACGGCGGCGCGGCTCATCGCGATCTCGTCTCCGGAGAAGCGCAGGCGGCGCAGGATCGCCTCGACCCGCTCGGCGCCCTTCGCGTCGTGGCCGAAGAAGCGCAGGCGGCCGCCGATGCGCTTGGCGCACTCGGGCTTCGAGACGTCGTGGAGGAGGACGGCCAAGCGCAGGAGCGCCGCGTGGCGCTCCGCGCCGCCCAGGCCGCCCGCCAAGTGGGCGCGCAGGCGCTCGGCGTGGCGGGGATAGATCTCCTCCAGGCCGGCCAGCAGGCGGTCCATGCGCGCGACGCAGTCCAAGGAGTGGCGCAGCACCCCGCCCTTGCCGTAATAAGCCAGCGCGCAGCGGCGGGAGGGCTCGAGCTCCGGGAAGACGGCCGTGAGGACTCCCGCTTTGTCCATGAGCTCGAGTCCAGGCGCGGCCGGGACGGAGAGGATGCCTAAGAGCTCGACGCGCACGCGCTCTCCGGAGCAGGAGGAGAGGAGGCCCCGCGCCGCGCGCGCCGCCGCGAGCGTCTTGGGCTCGATGCGCAGCCCCAAGGTCGCGGCCAGGCGGAAGGCGCGCAGGACCCGGAGCGGGTCCTCGCTCAGGGCGCGCGGGCCGGCCAGTCGCAGAATCTTCTTGGCGGCGTCGGGCAAGCCGCCGCAGGGGTCGAGGAAGCGCGCGTCGTCTCCCAAGAGCAGCGGCGCGGCCAGGGCGTTGATCGTGAAGTCCCGGCGCCGAAGGTCGGCGTCGATGTCCGGGCCCTGGAATTCGCCGACGTCGATCTGCAGGGCGCGGCCGGCTTTCCCGGCGGGCACGGCCACGCGCCAGACCCGGGTCTCCTCGTGGAGGAGGAAGGCGGTCCCCCCCAGCGCCCGCGCGGCTCGCGCCGCGAGGGCCTTCGCGCCCGACTTCACGGCCAGGTCGACGTCCAAGGAAGCGCCCGGAGCCCGCTCCAGGACGGCGTCGCGGAGCAGGCCGCCCACGAGGAAGGCGTCGGGCGCGGCCTCGCCCAGGGCGGCGGCCAGGCGCGCGAGCTCGGGCGTCGCCCGGAGGCGCTCGAGAGCGGCGGCGGGCTTCATGCCGTGCCCGCGGCGCGGGCGCGCAGCACCCGCTTGAGCACCTTCTGAAGCGCGTTCTTGGGCAGCTCCGGCACGATCTCCAAGTCTCGCGGCCGCTTGTAGGCGTCGAGCTTCTCGCGGCAGAACTGCAGGAGCTCGGCCTTGGTGGCCGCGGCGCCGTCGTTCAAGACCACGAAGGCCTTGATGGTCTCGTCTCCGTCCGCCGCGGGAAGGCCGATCACGGCGGCCTCGGCGACCGCGGGGTGGCCGCAGAGCACGGCTTCCACCTGCGCGGAGAAGACCTTGAGGCCCTTCACGATGATCATGTCCTTCATGCGGTCGCGGATCTGGAGGCGGCCGTCGGGCCCGAGCGCGCCCACGTCGCCGGTCTTGAGCCAGCCGTCCGGGGTGAGCACCTCGGACGTCGCCTTGGGATCGTCCAGGTAGCCCTTCATCACGTTGGGCCCGCGCACCCACACCTCGCCCTCGGCCCCGGTCGGGGCGTCTCGGCCGGCCTCGTCGCAGACGCGCACGACGACGCCGGGCAGCGGGGCGCCCACGCCCGAGGGCTCGAGGCCGCTCCGGTTGATGGTGGCCACCGGCGAGGTCTCGGTGAGGCCGTAGCCCTCGAGGATGGGGCGGCCGAAGGCGCGGCGGAAGTCCGCGGCGGTCTGGGCCGGGAGCGGCCCCGCGCCGGAGACGCAGAGGCGGACCTTGCGGAAGAACCAGTAGCGCAGCACGAGCCCGGCCAGGCCGCTCGCCTGCTTGGCCAGGACCGAGTAGATCTGCGGGACCGCGACGAAGAGGGAGACGCGATGGCGGGCCATCATCGACAGCCACGGGCGCGCGGGCACGACCGAGCGCGCGGTCACGGTGCGCACGCCCAAGCGCAGCGGGATCAGGACGCACACCGTCCAGGCGAAGGTGTGGAACATGGGCAGGATGCAGAGCATCGCGTCCTTGTCCTTGAGCGCCATGGCCTCGATGCAGGCCTCGACGTTGGAGGTCAGGTTGCCGTGGGTGAGCACGACGCCCTTGGGCATGCCCGTCGTCCCGGAGGTGTAGAGCACGCAGGCGGGGTCCTCGGCGCGGACCGGCGCGACGCCGTCGGCCTCGGAGAGAGGGGCGTGGCCCTCGACGAAGGGCCAGAAGCCTTCGGTCCCCTCGGGCAAGCCCTCGCGCTTGTCCGTCACCCAGACGCTGGCCAGGCCGGGCAGGGCCGCCCGCGCCTTGGCCGCGGACGCGATGAACTCGGTCTCCGTGACCAGTCCTTTCGCCTTGCAGTGCCCCAGCATGTAGGCCAGCTCGTCGGGCTTGCGGATCATGAAGTTGAGCGGCACCGCGACCGCGCCCAGCCGCGCCAGGCCGAAGTAGGCGACCACGAAGCCGGGCCCGTTGCGGTGGAGGATCGCCACGCGCTCGCCTGCGCCGATGCCGCGCGCGCGGAAGGCGGAGGCGGCCTGCAGGACGAGCTTGCCCAGCTCGCTGAAGGAGTAGCGCCGCTCGGGCGAGCCCGCGTCGTCCGCCGTCGCCACCAAGGCGGTGCGCTGCGGGTGGCGCTGTATCGACTGGTCGAGGAGGGCGTTGAGGCTGCTGATGCTCATTTTTGCCGGGGATCGAGGATGTCGCGGAAGGCGTCGCCGAGCAGGTTCCAGCCCAGCGTGAAGAGGAAGATGGTCAGGCCCGGGATCGCCACGGTGTGCCAATAGGCGAGCGGGCTCCCGGAAGATCCCAGTATCCAGTTGCGCGAGAGGGAGATGAGCTGGCCCCAGTCGGCGTAGCCCGGCGGGGCGCCGAGCCCCAGGAAGCTCAGGGCCGCGGCGGTGATCACCACCGCGCCGATGTCGAGCGACGCGACCACGAGGACGGGGTAGATCGAGTTCGGCAGGACGTGGCGGGCGAGTATCCGGGCGTCGCCGGCTCCCAGGGAGCGGGCGGCCAGGACGAAGTCGCGCTGGCGCACCGAGAGCACGTCGGCGCGGACCAGCCGGGCGTAGGAGGGCCAATGGACCAAGGCGATCGCCAGCATCACGTTGAATAGGCCGGGGCCGCGGACGGTCACGATCACGACCGCGAGGATGATCCCGGGCAGGGCCATGATCACGTCGGTCGCGCGCATGAGCACCTCGTCGACCCAGCCGCCGTAGAAGCCGGCGAGGCCGCCCATGGCCACGCCCACCGCGAGCGAGACGGCGGCGACCGTGCAGCCGACCTTGAAGGCCGTCCGCGCGCCCCATACGATCCCGTAGTAGAGGTCGTACTGCTGCTCCGTGGTGCCGAAGAGGTGCCGGCGGCTGGGGCGGACGGGGTCGGGGCTGTAGCCGTCCTGCGGGATCAAGTAGGGGTCGCGCGACGACGCCGGCGCCGGCGCGAGTATCGGCGCCAGAGCCGCCAGCGCGGCGAAGAAGGCGACAAGGCCCAGGCCCGCCAAGGACAGCGGCTTGGCGCGCAGGCGCTTCCAGACCTCGGCCGCGGCTTCTCTCATTGCAGGCGGATGCGCGGGTCGGCCGCCGCGTAGAGCACGTCCGCGGCGAGGTTGCCCAGGACGAACAAGGACGAGGAGACGAGCGAGACGCCCATCACCGCGGGCACGTCGAGCTGGAGCGCGGCCTGCGCCACCCAGCGGCCGATCCCGGGGTAGGCGAAGACGGTCTCGGTGATGATCACGCCGCCCAGGAGGTTGACGAGCAGGATGGACGCGACCGTGATGACCGGCACCAAGGCGTTGCGCCGGGCGTGGCGCGCGATGACGGCGGACTCGGGCAGGCCCTTGGCGCGGGCCGTGCGCACGTAGTCTTTCGAGAGCTCCTCGAGCATGGAAGAGCGGGTGACGCGCACCAGGAGCGCCATGCTGACGTAGGTCAGGGTCGCGGCCGGCAGGACCAGGTGGCGCGCCACGTCGAGGAAAGCGGCTCCGCGCCCGTTGAGCAAGGTGTCGAGCGTCAGGAGGCCCGTCCAGGAGCGAAACGACGGGGAATGCACGGCGATGTCCGTGGGCAGCGAATAGCGCCCCGGCGGGAACGCCTGCAGGAGCCCGTAGAAGACCATGAGGAGGAAGAGGCCCAGGACGAACGAGGGCAGGGAGTAGCCGGTGATGGAGACGAAGCGCGAGAGGTGGTCGACCCAGCGGTCTTGGTTGACCGCCGCCCGCGTGCCCAGCCATACGCCCAGCAGGACGATCGGGATGAAGCTCGCCGCGGAGAGCTCGATCGTCGCCGGAAAGTAGGCGGCGAGCGCGTCGGCGACGGGCATCTTCGCGGTCTCGGAGTAGCCCAGATCGCCGCGCAGGATGTCCTTGAGCCAGCGGCCGTACTGGACCAGGAACGGATCCCGGAGGCCGTGCTTCTCGACGACGGCCTCCAGCGAGGAGAGCTGGCGCGGGTCGGTCACGTAGAGGGAGGCGCGCATCTCCGGCGATAGGCGCGAGAAGAGGCCGAACAGGAGCAAGGTGACGCCGGCCAGGACGAGAGGCAGCGCGGCGAGGCGGCGCAGCACGAAACGCAGCATGCTCAGGAGTCCGACTTCTCCAGCGCGTACAGCGGGCAGGAGTAGGGAGCGTCGAGCCACATGGGGTAGTGGACGAAGCCCTTCACCCAGGTCCGCTGGGTCCGGTAGTAGACCGAGTTGAGGATGGTGAAGCTCGGGACGTCCTCCTCGTAGATCGCCTGGAGCCGCTGGTAGAGCGCCGCGCGCTTGGCCTCGTCGAGCTCCTGGGCCGCCGCGGCCACGAGCCGGTCCGCCTCGGGGTTTCGGTAGCGCTGGGTGGACGGCATGTTCCCCTGCGAGTGCATGAAGCTGAAGGCGAAGTTGTGCGGATCCGGGTAGTCCGCGGTCCAGCCGGTGACGAAGAGAGGCAGCTTGCCGTGGCTCTGCTGGTCCAGATAAGTCGACCACTGGATCGGCCGGACGTCGACCCGGAAGCGCGGGTTCAGGGACTCGAGCGAGCGCTTGAGCATGTTGGCGACGGCCTCGCCCGGCTGGTCTCCCGCCTCGTAGGAGGCGGTGAAGCGGAAGCCCTTCTCCCACAGGGCTCCGCCCCAGGCGCGCTTGAGATGCTTGGCGGCTTTCGCCATGTCGTAGCCGCGCCGGGGCTTGCCGTCGTTGTGGCCCAGGAGCCCCCGGGGTATGAAGCCCACCGCGCGCGTCCCCTTGCCCCGGTCCACGTCGCGGATGTAGCCCTCGTAGTCGAAGGCGTGGGCGAAGCCGCGGCGCACGTCCTTATCCGCGAAGAAGTCCGCCGGGATGCCCTTGCCGTCGAGCTTGCCCGAGCCCACGCTCGGGTTTCCCGCCGTCTCGATCCGGAAGGTGAAGAAGACCGCGGGGCGCGTCTCGACCAGGGAAAGGCCGTCGACGATCTGCACCCCGTCGAGGTCCTGGAGGAGCGGCAGCTGCAGGCGCTCGGCGCGGATCGCGTCCGCGTCGCCGGCCTGGAGCATGAGCTTGCGGGTGGCGAACTCGTCGACCGCCTTGATCAGGGCGCGCGAGAGCTTCGCCGGCCCGCGCCAATAGCCGTCGAAGCGGCGCAAGACGACCTCCTTCGCCTCCGGCGAGCGCCGCTCGAGCAGGAACGGGCCGGTGCCGTTGGCGTTGGCGAACAGGAAGGAGGACTCCTTGGCCGGGTTGTTGAACCGGGCCCAGGTCTCACGGGTCCCGTCCCACTCCCCGCTCTTGGCGCACCAGTCCTTCGAGAGCATCGGCGCCCAGGTCGCGAGGACGGTGAGCAGCGGCGCGAAGGGGCGCTTGAGGGTGAGCACGACGGAGTCCCCCTCCACGCGCACGGCCTTGGCGGCGTCGTCGAAGGCGGCGGGCTTGGGCTTGCCTCCCTCGCGGGTGCTCGCGTAGCCCAGGAGCGGCTCGAGCAGGACGAAGGAGGGCCCCGCGTCGCGGTCGGTGAGCAGGAAGCGCAGGAGCGAGTAGCGGACGTCCTCGGGCGTCAGCGTCTGCCCGCCGTGGAACTTGACGCCCTTGCGGATCGGGAACCTATAGGTGAGGCCGTCGGCCGAGATCAGGCCGTTGGCCCGGGACGGGACCTTCTCCGAGATCAGGGGCTCGAGCTCCGCCGCCGAGCCGGGCTTGAAGGCGAGGAGCGGCTCGTACATCTGCAGGATCGCCGCGTCGCTCAGGCGGTCATAGGCCCAGTCCGGGTCGAGCGAGTCGATGTCGGAGCCGGCGAGGTAGACGTACGTGGAAGACGGCCGCTGCCTGCGCGCGCAGCCCGGGAAGGCGACCAGCAGGGCCAGGAGCGGGGTCAATCGGCGCATTTTGGGCATAGTATCAAATCCGCTCCGGGATCGCGGCGGGGCTGGGCGCGTCCCGGAAGGGGCGCGGCGGGCAGGCGACCGCGCGCTCGGGGCCCGCCGGCTCGAGCTCGGGGCGGTTCACGCGGCAGTCCTCCCGGGCGTAGCGGCAGCGCGGGTGGAAGGGGCAGCCCGCGGGCGGCCGCGAGGGGTCGGGAAGGTCGCCGGCGAGGATGATCCGGGCGCGCGTCCGGGCGCGGTCGGGGTCCGGCACCGGGATGGCCGAAAGCAGGGCTTCCGTGTAGGGATGCTGGGGATCGGAGAAGAGCTCGGCCGTCGGCGCGGTCTCCGCCAGGCGGCCCAGGTACATGACGGCCACGCGCTCGCAGAGGTGGCGCACCACCGAGAAGTCGTGGGAGATGAAGACGTAGGTGAGGCGGAAGCGCTTCTGCAGGTCCTTGAGGAGATTGAGGATCTGCGCCTGGATCGAGACGTCGAGCGCCGAGACCGCCTCGTCGGCCACGACCAGGCGCGGGTTGAGCGCCAGCGCCCGGGCGATGCCGACGCGCTGGCGCTGGCCTCCCGAGAACTCGTGGGGATGGCGGTCGAGGTGGGCCCGCGCGAGGCCGACCGCGTCCAGGAGCTCGAGCACGCGCGCGCGCCGCGCCGAGGGATCGGGGAGCTCGCCGTGGATCTGGAAGGGCTCCTCCAAAGTCTCGCGCACGGTCATGCGCGGGTTGAGGCTCGAGTAGGGGTCCTGGAAGATCACTTGCAGCTTGCGCCGCGTGCGGCGCAGCTCGGCCGCGGGCAGCGCGAAGAGGTCCCGGCCCTCGAAGAGGACCTGTCCGGACGTCGGCCGCTCCAGGGCGAGGATGAGCTTGCCCAATGTGGTCTTGCCGCAGCCGGACTCGCCCACCACGGCGAAGGACTCCCCCTCCCGCACGGAGAAGGAGACGCCGTCGACGGCGCGGACCTGGCGGCCGCGCGCGAAGAGGCCGCCGCGCTCGGCGTAGACCTTGACCGCGCCGCGGACCTCGAGGAGCGCGGCGCCGCTCACGCGCCCGCCCCCGCGCGTCCCCGCGGGCGCCGCTCGGCGGCTTGGCCTTCGCTCAGCCAGCAGTTGGACAGGCGCCCCCCCTCGAGGAAGTCGGGCGGGTCGTCCTGGGCGCAGCGCGCGAGGACCTGCGGGCAGCGGGGCGCGAAGGGGCAGCCGGGAGGAAGCGCCCGCGGGTCCGGGGGCAGGCCGCCGATCGCATGCAGGCGCTCGCGGGCGCCGTAGAGCGAGGGCACCGACTCGAGGAGCGCGCGGGTGTAGGGGTGGCGCGGGGCGCGGAAGACCTCGGCCGCGGGCCCCGACTCCACCGTGCGGCCCGCGTACATCACCGCCACGTCGTCGGCCATCTCCGCGACCACGCCGAGGTTGTGGGTGATCAGGACCAGCGCCATCCGCAGCTCCTTTTGAAGCCCGCGCAGGAGATCGAGGATCTGCGCCTGGATGGTCACGTCGAGCGCCGTGGTGGGCTCGTCGGCGATGAGGACGTCTGGGCCGCAGGCCAGGGCCATCGCGATCATGGCCCGCTGGCGCATGCCGCCCGAGAACTCGTGCGGGTGGTCGCCCAGCCGGCTCGCCGGGTCGGGGATGCCGACCTTGCCCAGGAGCGTCGCGGCGCGCGCCAGGGCGTCGGGGCGGGAGAGGCCCTGGTGCGTCATGAGCGGCTCGGCGATCTGCTCGCCGATGGTCATGACCGGGTTGAGCGAGGTCATCGGCTCTTGGAAGACGATCGCGATCTTGCTGCCGCGCACCGCGCGCAGGTCGTCGCCGGGCATGCGCAGGAGGTCCCGCCCCTTGTAGAGCGCCTCGCCGTCCGTCACCCGGGCCGCGGGCGGCAAGAGGCCGAGCAGGGCCAGGGCGTGGACGCTCTTGCCGCTGCCCGACTCGCCGACCAAGGCCAGCGTCCGGCCGGCCTGGAGGTCGTAGCCGATCCCGTCCACGGCCAAAAACGAGCCGCCCTCGGCCTCGATGCGCACGCGCAGGCCGCGGACGGAGAGGACGGGTTCTGAGGGCATGGCCGCCCGCCGCCTAGATGGCGGTGGTGACCAAAGTCTCGGTGGAGAGGACGCCGGGGATGGAGCGGATGTCGTTGACGACGGTGTTGGAGAGGCTGGGAAGGTCCTCGGTCTCCATGTCCAGCACCAGGTCCCAGCGCCCGAACACGGCGGAGACGTGGGAGACGCCCTTGGTCTCCTTGATCTTCGTGAGCGCGTGCTTTTCCTTGCCCGACATCAGCCTGACGAGTACCAATCCGGTCACCATGAAGTTGTCTCCTAGCCTCGTTTTTGCCGCTCGTCGAGAAATATACTAAATTTAACTTCGCATGCGACTCCTCCTCCAGCGCGTCTTGCGGGCCGGCGTGCGCGTCCGCGGCGACGAGCGCGCCATCGGCCGCGGCATCGTCGCCTTGGTGGGCGTGGGCGACGGCGACGAGGAGGGCGACGCGCGCCGCCTGGCGGAGAAGGCCGCGCACCTGCGCGTCTTCCCGGACGAGCGCGGCCGCTTCGACAAGTCCCTCCTCGACGTAGGCGGCTCGGCGCTCGTGGTGAGCCAGTTCACCCTCTACGGCGACTGCCGCAAGGGACGCCGCCCCGACTTCGGCGCGGCGATGGAGCCGGCGCGCGCCGAGCCCCTCTACCGCGCCTTCGTGCGCGAGCTGGAGGCGCTGGGGGTGCCCTGCCGCACCGGCGAGTTCGGCGCGGACATGGAAGTGGAGCTCGTCAACGACGGACCCGTGACCCTGTGGCTCGATTCCCGCGCCCCCTAAAGGTACTCCTCAACGTCCTCGCGGTGTACGCCGCGTTCTTCGCCCTGCGCGGCGCCGCCGACCGCTGGGGTGCGGTGCGCCTCGAGGCCGGCGCTCCGCTCTACCGCCACTACGACATCATCGACATCCATCTGGAGACGCGCGATCCGTCCTTGCTCGCGCGCTGGCGGAGCGCCCCCCCGAGCGCCGTGGTCCTGCGAGGAGGCGCCGCGGTGCGCACCGTCGCGGGCATCGTCGCCGTGCCGCTCGCCTGGCGAGCCGGATCGCGCTCCTTCGTCGGCCGCTGGCCGTGCCCCTGGAACGCCCCGGACGGCGAGTACCGCCTGGCGCTTTTGGGCGAGGACGCCCTGCGCGCCCGCCTTCGGACCGGCGCCTTCCGCGTCGAGCGCAGGAAGACCGCCCCCGTCCCCCGCCGCTTCGCGGTGCTGACCTGGGAGAGCGTGCGCCCCCTCGCGACGGAGGAGGTCCGGGCTCCCGACGGCACGATGAAGGATTGGCGCGGCCTCCTCGACTGGGTGCAGTACGCCGGCGCCGACGGCTTCTGGATGCTCGTGGGCCAGACGCCGGGCAAGGCCCCGGGCGAGCTGTGGAACACGGCGAACCTCGACATGGCGCCCAAGGTCGCCGCCGAGTGCCGCCGGCGCGGG
Source organism: Elusimicrobiota bacterium (assembly GCA_035536155.1). GTDB lineage: Bacteria > Elusimicrobiota > Elusimicrobia > UBA1565 > UBA1565 > DATLOS01. Next base: position 3,766 of record DATLOS010000444.1, on the reverse strand, counting down.
CTCAAGTTCGGGGTCTACGCCGAGAACTACCTGACCATGTCCTCCAGCAACCTCGTCCCCGGCTACGAGTACGCCATCGAGATGGAGGACGGCAAGATCGTTTCCACCCGCGCGGTCTCCCTGCGGGAAACGAAGCGCCCGGCGGACGTGGCCGCCCTCCTCAAGCGCTTTCGGGACATCCCCGGCGTCGACTGGCTCGGGCTCGACTACATCCGCAACGCCCTGGGCGGCTACGAGCTCATCGACCAGTTCTTCGCGGAGATGCCGGGCGTGCGCCCGCCCGCGGGCTGGGAGCGGCTGAGCCGCGAGGAGCGCGTCCTCTGGTTCGCCCGCAAGAAGATCCTCCGCAAGGACGCCGCCTTCATCGACGCCTGGCAATGGTGGCGGGCGCACTACGTCTCCGGGATCATCCGCCGCCTCAAGGCCGAGCTCGGGGACTCGAAGCCCATCTGGGCCTTCACCTTGACCTGGGAGCGCGGCTGGCAGCACGGGCAGGACCCGGTGATGTTCTGCGACGCGGGCGTCGACTTGGACGCCCTCATGCTCTACGAGGCCACCGCGGAGCAGTTCGAGTACATGGTCAAGGACTGGAGCTCGTATCTCAAGCGCTCGGACGCGCCGCTCATGGTCGGCGACATCGTCGACCAGCGCCTCCATCAGAACTCGCCGCGCGGTCCCGGCGAGCTCTTCTACCGCCTCCAGCGCGCCATGGACCGCATCCATCCCGACGGGCCGCCCCGCGGCCTCTTCGTGCACGATCTCGAGCGCGCGCTCCACGGCCGCCTGGGCGGCTACTCGACCAAGGACTGGATGGACCAGGCGCGCGCCGCCATCAAGAGGTTCAAGTCGCTCCCGGAGGCACCATGAGACGCCTGCTCCCGCTGGGACTCCTCCTCGCCGCCGCCTGCAAGGGGCCGGCGCCGGACTCTCCAGCCGCCCCGCAAGCGGCCGCGCCTTCCGTCGTCGTGGGCGCGCGCTTGCGCCGCCTGCCGCTCGGCTTCCCGAACGGGAGCCGCATCAGCGTCGAGGTGGCCGAGGACGAGCGCAGCCGGGAGCTGGGCCTGATGTTTCGCACCGTGCTCGAGCCGGACTATGGGATGCTCTTCGTCTTCCCCGATGAGCAGGAGCTCCAGTTCTGGATGAAGAACACCTTCGTGGACCTGGACATGCTCTTCATCGGCGCGGACCGGCGGATCACCGTGGTCCACGCGAACGTCCCGCGCTCGCGGCCCGACACGTCGGATCAGGCGGTCGCGCGGCGCGGCGGCCGCGGCCGCTACGTGCTCGAGCTCGCGGCGGGCGAGGCCAAGCGCCGCGGCCTGCGCGCGGGCGACCTGCTGGACTTCGCGCCATGACCCGCGCCTGGGGAGAGTACGCGACGGCGTTCTGGAGCGGGGCCGCGGTCCTGGTGCTCGAGCTCTTAGGCACCCGCCTGGTCGCCCCCCTCTACGGAGCGACGATCTACGTCTGGTCCGCTCTCATCACCGTGACCTTGGCCGCTTTGGCCGCGGGCTACGCGGGCGGCGGCGCCTGGGCGGACCGTCCCGCGGCGAATCTGGAAAGGGCGCTGAGGCTGCGCGTGGCCGCGGCCGTCGGCGTCTCGGCCGTCTGGATCTTGCTCGTCCCGGCGGCGCGCTCGCCCGTCCTGGCGCTCTCGTCGCGCTGGGGCGTGCGCGCGGGCGCGCTCGCCGGGGCGTCGGCGCTCCTCGCCGTCCCCCTCGCCTGCTTGGGCGCGGTGGGGCCGCTCCTCGCCAAGCTCCGGGCGGCCGAGCGTCCGGGCATGGGCCGGGCGATGGGCTCGGTCTCCGCGGTCTCGACCGTGGGCAGCGTGGCCGGAGCGCTCGCCGCGGGCTTTTGGCTGATCCCCCGCGGAGGGATCGGCGTTCTCCTCGGGGGCCTCGCGCTCTCGCTGGCCGCCCTCGCCCTGGCTTGGCTGGTCTCGGCCAAGGCCGGCCCGCGCGCCGCCGCGGCCCTGATCGCGGCCCTCGCCGCGGCCGGGCTGGCGCGGCCGCGGCCCCGTCCCATCCCCGGACTGCGCGCGGCGGAGACGTCCCTCTACGGCGACGTCCTGGTCGTGGACCGGGAGGACTGGGGCAAGCGCGTCCTCTACATCGACGGCATCGCCAACACGGTCGTGGACCTCCATACCTTGCAGAGCACCTCGGACTACATCCGCTCCTTCGAGCTCGCGCGCTTCCTGCGGCCCCGCGCCGCCAAGGCTCTCCTGGTGGGCCTGGGCGGCGGCGCGCTGCCCGGGCGCCTGGCGCGCTTCGGCGTGTCCACCGACGTGGTCGACATCGATCCCGCCGTGGAGCGCGCCGCGCGCCGCTGGTTCGGCTTCCGCCCGACGGGCGAGCTCCACATCGAGGACGGCCGCCGCTTCCTCTCCCGGCCGGGGCCGGCGTACGACTTCATCTATTTCGACGCGTTCAACGGCGACCAGCAGCCTTTCCACCTCTTCACCCGGGAGTCCTTCGAGGAGACGGCGCGGCGCCTCTCCCCCGACGGCGTGCTCGTCATCAACCTGATCGGCTACGCGATGGGGCCGCGGGCCGAGCTCAAGCGCTCCGTGACGAAGACCCTGCGCTCCGTCTTCCCGAACGTGCGCCTGCTCGCCGCCAATACCGACTTGAACCCCGCGCAGAGCTACGTCAACATGACCTTCCTCGCCTCGCGCGGGCCGCTCGATTTCCAGGCGGACCCGGAGAAGGACCCGGAGATCGGCCGGTACGCGTCCCGGGTGCGCGCCAACTGGATCGAGGAGGGCGCGGGCGACGGGGAGCTCCTGACCGACGACCGCGCCCCGGTCGAGGCCTTGGGCGCGGACGCCTTCGTGGCCATCCGCCAGCGCGACCTCGGCTCCAACCTCGAGCTCCTGACTCTATAGTATGATGCCTCGCATGCTCGCCCGCCTTGCGATCTGCGCGCTCCTCGCGGTCTCGGCGCCCGGTGCAGGCGCCGAGCCGGCCCCGTCCCTGCCCAAGAACGCCTTGCCGCTTCCCCTCATCCGCCAGGCGACGGAGTACTCCTGCGGCGTGGCCTCGCTCCTCTCCATTCTCTACTACTGGAAAGCCTACGACGGCGGCGAGAGCTCGCTCTACGAGCGCCTGGGCACCACGCCCAAGGACGGCACAGAGCCCGACAAGATCGCCGAGGTCGCGCGCTCCTTCGGCTTGAGCGCGCGGCTCCAAGAGGGCGCGTCCGTCGACGACCTGCGCCGCGCCCTTCGCGCGGGCGAGACGGTGGTCTTGGACCTCCAGGCTTGGCGCGGAGAGGCCGCGAAGAAGAAGGCCTGGAAGGAGCTCTGGGACGAGGGCCACTACGTGGTGCTGGCGGGCATGGACGCGACCTTCCTCTACGCGATGGACCCTTCGGCGGCCGCGGGCTACGCCTATCTCCCCATCTCCGAGTTCGCCGAGCGCTGGCACGACTACTCGGACCGCGGCGGAAAGCGCCGCGACTTCCACAACGCGGCGATCTTCATCACGGGAAAGGTCCCCCTCGCCGGCGTCCCTGGGCCGCTGGTCCGGATGGAGTGACGGCCGGCCTCCTCCTCGCGGCTCTTCTCGCGTTCGGCGCTCGAGCGGCGCCCGCCGCGGCTGCCGACGCGCGGCGGACGCTGGACTTCGGAGGGCTCGAGCGCGAGTACTTCCTGCACGTCCCCCCCGCCTACGATGGAAAAAAGGCGCTGCCGCTCGTGCTCATGCTCCACGGCGGAGGCGGGCCGGCGTCCTCGATCATGCAGTCGTCGGGCATGAGCGCGATC
>DATLOS010000443.1:0-4083 GCA_035536155.1 Elusimicrobiota bacterium | reverse complement strand
CCCAGCATCAGGAGCCCGCGGAGCCGCAGGCTCGCGGCGGAGGGGCCGGGCGGCTGCGGGGCCGGGCGGGCGCCGGCGGGACGGGGCCCCTTGCCGGGGCCGCCGCCGCCGATCTTGGCGCGGGGGGCCGGAGCCGGCGGGGTTTCAGGAGTCTCTTGATCGCTCATGAGCGTTCTCTATTTACCCTTGGGATCCTTGGGGGCGTCCTTCGGAGTCTCGGCGCCCAGTGCGACGAGTTCCTTGGTCGCGGCCTCGGCCATCGGCGTGCGCGAATACCCGCGCTGCACCTCGCGGTAGTACGCGATCGCGCGGTTCTTGTACTCTTCCTTCGCCTCGGCCTTCTCGTTGTCGTTGCCGATCAGGACGTAGCACTTGGCGCCCACCATCAGGGCGAGCGTGTAGTCCTCGGCCTCGTCCTTGCCCGCGGGCGGCCCCAGGGCGATCGACTGGACGCAGAGCATGAGGATGTCGCGCCACTTCGTCTTGTCCTTCTCGTTCTTCTTGAGCTGGATGTCGGCCAGCGAGGCCCCGGCGGACTGCAGCAGGCCGGGCGTGCTGGCGGCCTTGTCGGCCAGGATCCGCGTGCAGGCGCTCTCCAGCTCGTCCATCTTCTTCTGGGCGCGGATGCAGCGGAGGCTCCACAGCTTGGCGTCCCCCGCGAAGGGCGACGCGGCATTGCTGCCGACCTTGTCGAACATCGGGCGGGCCGAGTCGAAGTCTCCGCCGGTGTACTTGATCTTCGCGAGCTCCAGTTCGGCCTGGCTGCCGACGGGCTCCGGCTCGCTCTTCATCTCCTTGAGGATGCCTTCATAAGCGTCCCCGCCCTTGGACTTGGCGACTTCCATCGAGCGCTGGAAGGAGTCGGCGCGCAGCCAGCAGTCGCCGCCCTCGTTCCTCAGCCGGCGGTACATCTCCAGCGCTTCGGCGGGGGAGTTCTTCTGGTTCAGCGCGTTGGCCCAGCTGAAGAGCACGAACTGCTTGTGCAGCTCGCGCGCCTTCTTCTGCTGGATCTCCTCCAGCGCGCCGGGGTAGTGGTTGATCGCGCGGTCGTACTTGCCCTCGGCGAGCGCCTGGTCGGCCTTGATGAGGCTGGGCGGCTTGTCGCCCAGGTCGAGGCTGACGACGTCCTCCTTCTTCGCCGTGGACACCTTGCCCGCGGCTTCGGAGTAGGTCACCGACTGCGACGTCATCGCGGTGATCTTGGCCTTCACTTCGGACCCGTTGCGGAGCCGGATCACGTCCTGCGCGTCCGCCGCGGCGGCCAGGCCGAGCGCCATGGCCGCGGCCAGCAATCCCTTCGTGTCGAGTCTCATGGTTGATCCCCTATGGCTACTTGAGATTCTTGAGCGCCTTGTTGATGACGGCCTGGCCGTCCGTGCCGTTGAACCGCTGCTGGTTCTCTTCGATCTTGCTGCGCGCATCCGCGCCGCTGCCCGCTTCCGTCACGACCTTCTCGGCGGCCGCCTGGGCCATCTGGTTGATCGTGCGGATCTCCTGCTCGATGCGCGAGTGGAGCAGGGGGTCCTGGGAGGACGTCTCCCCGAACCGCTGCCACTCCCGGATTCCCTCGGCGTACTTCTGCTCGCCCAGGAAGCTCTTCTCGATCCGGGCCTTCGTGACGTTGTAGTCCTTCTGCCAGTTGCCCTGGCTCTCCGTGGCCACCCAGCGGCGCAGGTCTTCCTTGATGTCCTTGAGCTGCTTGGCCGACGTGGTCGCGCCGTACTGTCCCATCAGCGTGTCGCACTCGGCCCAGAAGCCCTGGGCCTTGGCCATGGCGGTCTGGTCCGCCACCGCCGCGTCGATCCGTTTGCGGAACTCGGCGACCTTGACCTGCCCGTCGCGGTCCAGGTTCACCTGGGTGCGGAGGGAGTTGGCCAGGCCGTTGAGGGCGTTGTAGCGCGTGCTCTTCCGGGCGCGGGGATCCTTGAGGGCCTCCTCGCAGATCTCCAGGCCGGTGCGGTATTCGCCGCGCTGGTAGGCCTCCGTGGCCTTGGTCATCGCGCGGGTGACCAGGGTCTCGGCTCCGGCCGTGCCGCCGCCGCCGTGGCCCCCGGATTCGCCGCCCGACATCATGAACGCCAGAACCAGCGCGAAGACCAGCGCGCCGCCGCCGATGCCGATGTACAGGGTCGTCTTCGACGAGTCCTGCGCCGGCTGGGCCTGGCCGCGCCCCTGCTGCTCCTGCTGGTCGCGCCGCGCGGTGCCGCCGCCCTGGACGTTCATGCGGCTCGTCGCGGGCTTGCCGGCCGCAGGCTTGGACATCCGGGACGTGCCGGTCCGGCGGTCGGTCCCCTTGTTCCCGCGGTCCATTCCTGGTTTCATGGTCACCTGCCCGTCGTAAGAGCGAGTCGAGCTACTTGATCGCCGCGATCGCGGCTTCCAGCTTTTCGAGGGCTTCCTTGTAGCCTTCGAGCCCGGGTTTGAACGCTTCCATCCGCTTCTTGATCTCGTCCTTCTTCGCGCCTTCCGCGGCCAGGTCCTTCTGGGCCTTCAGGGACTCGCGGTTGACGAACGCCACGGACTCGCGCTTCAGGAAGTCCCGCTGATCGTTCAGCTTCTTGATGAGCTCGAGATCCTCCGCCTCCTTGAACTTCTCGCCGAACTCCTTGATGGCCTGCTGGGCCTTGGCGAACTCGCCCTTCTTGGCGTGGGCGCGGACCTCGTTCTGCAGGGTCGGGAAGACCGAGGCGTAGCCGGGGCCCCGCTGCTCCAGGATCACCTTCAGCTCGTTGAGGATGGCCTTGAGCTGGGGTTCGTAGACCGTGTTGCCGTAGCTGTCGTAGAGCGACTTGCCCTCGTCGTAGAGCGTCTGGGCCTGGGTCTTGAGGTCCTCCGGCTTGGCCTTGATGGCCGCGACCTTGTCCAGATAGGGCTTCACGTCCTTCGCGGCCTTCTTCAGGTCCGAGGCGATCTGGTGGATCTTGACGTGCTCTTTCTCGATGTTCGTGTAGAGCTGGTTGACGTAGGGGCGGACGGCCAGGTGCTCCGCGAGGATGGCCTCGTAGCCGTTGTCGATCTCGATCACCTGGTCGGGCTTGAACTTGCGCAGCTCGTCCATCTGCTTGGCCATCTGCAGCTTGATCGCCTCGGGGTTCACCTTGGCGGCGGAGATGCCGTAGAGGATGCCGCCGATCGCCAGGATGGTCAGGACGCCGCCGCCGGCGATGATCTTGCCCTTCCGGGTCGAGGGCATCGCGAACGTGGAGCGCGAGGTCTGGTAGCCCATCGCGGCCGCGTTGCGGGAGGTGATCTTCTTGGTGCCGCCTTCCATGCGGCCGGTGGTCTTCTGGACGGTGGCGGTGCGCTGGGTGCCCTTGTTGACGCGCTGGGTGGAGCGCCCCGAGCCTTCCGCCGCCGCGGGGGCCGCGATCCGGCTCGTGTTGCGGCCGGAGCCTTCGGTCTTGGGCACCGAGGCCGTCCCCGGCGCGGGCATGCGGGCCGTGTTGCCCGACCGGGCGGGCGCCGCGGCCGCCACGCGGCCGGTGTTTCCCGAACGGGCCGGCGCGGAGGTGCCCGGAGCCACGCTGACGGCCACGCGGGCGGTGTTCTCGCCTTCCGAGAGCGAGAACGTGAAGCGCTCCGTGCCCAACTGGATCAGGTCCCGGTCCGACAGGAGATGCGCCTTGACCGTCTTGCCGTTGACGTAGGTCCCGACCTCGCCCGTCATGTCGCGGAGGACGAAGCCGTTCTCCATCTTGAGGATCTGGCAGTGGCGCGCGACCAGACCCATGTCGGCCACGCGGATGTTGCAGTTCTCGCCGCTGCCGACGATGACCGCCGGCTTGTCCAGCCGGTAGGCCACCAGTTTTCCGTCGCGCTTCGTTTTCAGGAGACCCATGCTTGCCGCTCCCCGTTGCTTTCCGGTCCGCTCAATCGCGGACGATTTCGATGCCGTACTCCGCCGCCTTCCGGTACAGCGTCTTGCGGTCGATGCCCAGCACGCCCGCGGCGGCCTTCACATTCCCCTTCGTCTCCTGCAGCACCTGGACGATGTGCCGCCGCTCCATCTCCTCCAGGGACAGGTTTCCGCCCGTCTGCTGGGGGGCCCGGATCGAGGGAGGCAGATCCTCCAGCATGACCCGC
>DATLOS010000442.1:0-4743 GCA_035536155.1 Elusimicrobiota bacterium | reverse complement strand
CGGCCAGCGCCAGGCGGTCCGCGCCCAGCCGCCCCAGCGCCCCGCGGGCCCGCGGCATGAGAAGGAAGGTCTCGCAGGCGCTGCGCCCGCCGCGCAGGGGACGGTTCGCGAACACCGCGAGCACGGGGACCGGCCCCGCCTCGAACTCGGCCGTGGCCAAGTTGCCTCCCCAGGTCGTGAAGACGGCGCGCACGCGCTCGCCCGCCAGGAGCCGCACCGCCTTCTCGAAGAGGTTGTGCCCGCGCAGGAGGACCTCGAGGCGCAGGCGCACGCGGTAGGGGTCCGGCTCCTCGGCCACCGGCTCCCGGGCGAAGGCGAAGGCGTGCACGGTGCGGAAGTGCTCGACGTCGAGGCCGTTGCTCGCGATGAGGTGCGCGTGGCAGTCGATGACCTTGGGGGCGAGCCGCGCCGCGAGGAGCTCTCCCCCCCGCTCCCAGTCGGGAAAATGCGGCACGGGAAACAGCGCGCGCGGCCCGCTGAACACCCAGATCGCCCCGTAGCGCTCCTCCACCGGGTAGGCGAAGGCCGGCGCGCGGCCGGCGCCTTCCGCCCCGTCGCCGCCGAAGCGCCAGTGGTGGAACGCGCAGCGCAGCTCCCCGCCGACGACGTCGCCGCGCGAGAGGTCCGCGCCCAGGTGCGGGCAGCGCGCCGCCAGCGCGCGCACGCGCCCGTCCATGCCGCGGTACAGGGCGATCCGCCGGTCGAGGAGCTCCCGAGCCAGCGTCCGGCCGCGAGGCAGGTCCCGCGAGAGCGCCAGCACGTGCCAGCTCTGCACCAGCGCGGCCGGATCGTTGAACGGCTCGGCGGCTTTCAGCGGCCCATCTCCAGGAGCGTCTTCATGTTCTGCAGGCCGTGCTCGAGCTCCTTCTGGTTGAGGGCCTGGAGCACCGCTGCCTTGGCCTTCTGCAGGAGGCTGCCCGGCGCCTCGTAGGTGATCGACGCCGACAGGCGCGTGCCTCCGCCCTTCTCCTCGAGGGAGTAGCGCCAGGTGCTGCTCGCGTCGCCCGAGGTCCGCGCCTCGTAGGCGGCGGGCTCGATGCGGGTCACCTCCCAGCTGCCCTCCAGGACCACGCCGTACATCTTGTACTTGTAGCGGAACGAGGACCCCACCTTCAACGGCAGCGGCGGCACGCCGGTGTTCTCGATCAGCGACGCGAACGCGAGCGTGGCCTTGTTCGGATCGGTGAGGAACCCGAAGACCTTCTCCCGGGGCGCGGCGATGACGGTCTCCGCCTTGAGCGTCGTGCTCTCCATTCGGCCTCCTTGCGGCATGTTCAGCGCTGGTGCTTCAAAACGATCTCCTCGATGAGCTTCTGCTCGGCGGTGTCCGCCTCTCCCGAAAAGGACAGCAAGGTCCCGCCGGCGAGCGGGCTCAGCCGGAGCTCCGTGCCGGTCCGGGGCACCGCGACGCGGTCCGCGCCGCGCGTGAACGGAACGCCGACCAGCTCCAGAGCGCGCGCCGCCCGGCCGGCGGCCTCCTCCGGCGTCCTCAGGACCACGTAGCGCCTTCCTCCCGAGAGCGGCAGCCGCCAAAGAGAGGAGCCAAGCTCGATCCTCATTCCGGCAGGGGCCGGGGCCCCGCCCACATGCTCAGGTACACGCGCACGAACGACGGGGACGGCAGGGCCGGGTCCACGAAGCGCGGCAGGTGGATCCAGGGCACGCCCGGGTTTTCGTGGTGCGCGCGGTGGTGGTGGTAGTTCAGGAACAGTCCGCGCACCACGGGGTTCACGCGCAGGTTCCAGGCGCCCCGCGTCGTATCCAGCGGGGACCAGGCGTGGTCGGCGTACTGGAGCGAGCTCCAGTTGACGGCGAAGGCGGCGTAGCACAGCGCCCAGCCCTTGAAGGTCAGGCCCAGGAGGGCGAACGCCGCGGCCTGTCCCGCGATCCCCAGCAGGACCTCGCCGCGCGTCGCCGCGCGGGGCAGGCTCTCGACGCCCACGGCCATCGCCTCCGCTCCCGTCTGCCGGCACCAAAGAGCGCCGTCCTCGTCGGAGCGGAAGGCGGAGAAGAGGCCGGGCGAGACCAGGTAGAGCAGGCTCGACAATGGGGGCAGGAGCCAGTACACGCCGGTCAGGATGCCGTACCACTGCACCCGCTTGAGAAGCGCGTTCTGGCCGGGCTCGATGTAGTCGAAGCGCTCGGCGGGCGAGCGGTTGCGGCGGTGGTGCCCCAGGTGGAAGAAGCGCTGCAGCGTGAACGAGGTGGGAAAGAAGACGGCCAGGGCCCGGCCGAAGGCGTCGTTGACCCGCGCTCGAGGATGGAAGACTCCGTGGACCGCCTCGTGGAGCAGGGAGAAGAGCGTGTTGTTGACGTAAGAGAAGGCCGCCGCGCAGAGGAGCGCCTGCCAAGTCGACGCCGCATGGGAGGCGAGGCGCAGCAAGGTCAGGGCGGCGGCTCCAGAGGCAAAAGCCAGGACGACGTTGAGCCTGCCGGGGACCGGCAGAGGAGGAGCCGCGCTGGCCGGCGGAGTCATCCGCCGCCAGTCTATCTTATTTCTCGTCTCAGGCGGCGGCGAGGAGCGTCTTGGCGCGGCGCAGGCGGGCGACGGCCTCGGCGCGGCCGAGGAGCTCGACCATCCCGAACAGCGTCGGCCCCTCGGTGCGGCCGGAGACGGCCACGCGCAGCGGATGGAAGACCTGGCCGGGCTTGAGTCCCTTTTCGGCGACGAAGGCGCGGATCGCGTCCTCGAGAGGCTTCTCCTGGAAGGGCTCGACCTTCTCCAGGAGCGCCGCCAGGCCGTCGAGCACCGCGTCCACGCCGTCCTTCTTCAATACTTTGTCCACGGCCTTGGGGTCGTACTCCACGCCCTTGAAGAAAAACTCGACGAGCCGCGGGATATCGGAGAGGTGCTTGTACTTCTCGTGCTCGAGCGCGACCGCGGGCAGGAGCTTCTCGCGCGGCACCTGGCCCAAGCCGGCCGCCTCGATGAAGGGCATGGCCCGATCCAGCAAAGTCTCCTTCGTCATCTTGCGCAGATACTCGCCGTTCATCCAGTCGAGCTTCACCGGATCGAAGGTCGCGGGGTTCTTCTGGCAGCCCTCGAGATCGAACTTCTCGATGAGCTCCTGGGGCTCGAAGAGCTGCTGGGAGTCCTTGGTGGACCAGCCGAGGAGGGCCAAGTAGTTGCGCATCGTCTCCGGCAGGTAGCCCTGGGTCTTGTACTCGAGCACCGAGGTCGCGCCGTGGCGCTTGGAGAGCTTGGCGCCGTCGGGGCCGAGGATCATCGAGAGATGGGCGAACTTGGGCAGCTCCCAGCCCAGCGCCTTGTAGAGCTGGATCTGCGAGGGCGTGTTCGGCAGGTGCTCGTCGCCGCGGATGACGTGGGTGATGCCCATGGCGTGGTCGTCGATCACGCAGGCGAAGTTGTAGGTCGGGCCGCCCGTCGTCTTCACGATCACGAAGTCCTGCTGGAGCGCGTTCTCGAAGGAGACGTCGCCGCGGATCATGTCCGGGACCACGGTGGTGCCGTCGTCGGGCATGCGCAGGCGCACCGAGGCCTGCTTGCCCTGGGCCTCGAGCGCCTTGCGCTGCGCCTCCGTGAGGTCGCGGCAGCGCCCGTCGTAGCGCGGCGGCCGCTTCTCGAGCTGGGCCTGGCGGCGCATGGCGTCGAGCTCATCCTTCGAGCAGTAGCAGCGGTACGCCTTGCCCTGCTCCAAAAGCTGGGCGGCGAACTTCTTGTAGAGCTCGACGCGCTCCATCTGGAAGTAGGGCGCGTGGGGGCCCTTCGACGCGTAGCGCCCGTCCGGGCCGGGCGTGAGCTCCGGGCCCTCGTCCCAGTCCAGGCCCATCCAGCGGATCGAGTCGACGATCGCGCTCACCGAGTCCGGCGTGGAGCGGACCTCGTCGGTGTCCTCGATGCGCAGGACGAAGGTGCCCTTCATGCGCCGGGCGAAGAGCCAGTTGAACAAAGTGGTGCGGGCGCCGCCGATGTGCAAATATCCCGTCGGGGACGGGGCGAAGCGGACGCGGATTTTCTCGGTCATATCGACTCCATAAGCTCTTTGGCGTGGCGCCGGCTCGCCTCGGTGGCGGTCCGGCCGCCCAGCATGAGGGCGATCGCCTCGAGGCGAGGCTCGCCCTCCAGACGCCGGACCTTGGCCGAGGTGCGGCCGCCCGACGTCGACTTCTCGACGTGAAAGTGAGTGCCGGCGCGGCAGGCCACCTGCGGAAGGTGGGTGACCGCGAGCACCTGGCGCGCGGCGGCGGTCTTGGCGAGCTTCTCGCCGACCGCGAGGGCGACGGAGCCGCCCACGCCCGTGTCCACCTCGTCGAATACGAGGAGTCCGACGCGGTCCTGGCGGGCGAGGACGGTCTTCAAGGCGAGCATCACGCGGGAAAGCTCGCCGCCCGAGGCCACCGCGCGCAGGGGCTTCACGCCCTCGCCCGGGTTGGGCGCGATCAGGAACTCGGCCCGGTCGCAGCCCGAGGCGGTGTAGGCGCCCTCCTCCATCTCCACCGAGACCGATAGCCGCGCCGCGGCCATCCCGAGATCCTTGAGCTCGGCGGCCACGCGCTCGGCCAGCTTCTTGCCCGCCTTTACGCGCAGATCGTGGATCTCGCCGCAGGCCTTGGAGAGAGACTTCTCGGCGGAAGCGAGCTCTTTCTCCACCTCGGCGGCGCGCTCGCCGTGGTTCTCCAAGAGGGCGAGCTCGGCGCCGACCTTCTCGCGGTAGGCCAGCACCTCGTCGACGGTCGCGCCGTACTTCTTCTTGAGCTTGGCGAGCTTGTCCTGGCGGCCGA
>DATLOS010000441.1:0-2773 GCA_035536155.1 Elusimicrobiota bacterium | reverse complement strand
CTCGACCCAGACGCGGCCCTTGAGGGCCTCGGTCGCGAGTCGGCAGAACGTCAGGCCCAGGCCGGTGCCGCCGCGCTGGGCGTTGGGCGACTCGACCTGCGCGTACTTCTCGAAGATCTTCTCCTTGAAGGAGTCCGGGATGCCCGGCCCGCGGTCGAGGATGCGAAAGCGCAGCATGTCCCCGCAGCGCTCGCTCTCCATGGCGACCTCCCCGCCCTGTGGGGAGAACTTGATCGCGTTGCCCGCGAGGTTGCTCAGTATCCGGAAGAGAAGCTGCGGGTCGGTCCAGGCCTCGCCGGGCTGCGCCCGCGAGCGCCAGCGCAGCTCGCGGCGGCGGCACAGGGGCCCGAAGAGCCCCTCCACCTTCCCCACCAAGCCGGCCACGTCCACCGGGGCCGGCTCGGGCTTGAGGCGCACACTCTCCGCGCGCTCCACGTCGAGGATGTCGTTGATCATCAGGAGCATGGTCTCGCTGGCCGAGCGCGAGACCTCGAGGAGCTTGCGGTAGTAGGCGTCGTGGATGAGGCCCTGGCCGCGGATGAGCTCGAGGGTGCCGAGGATCGAGGAGAGGGGCGCGCGCAGGTCGTGCACGATCATGTCGGCCGCGTCGCGGCGCACCCGGTCGCGCAGCTCGAGCTCCAGGTTCCGCTTGAGGAGCGCCGACTGGCGCAGCTGGATCTTCACCCGGGCGAGGAACTCCTCCCAGCACGGCGGCTTGATCATGTAGTCCTGGGCCCCCGCCTCGAAGCCGCGCATGCGGCTGTGCACGTCCGACCAGCCGGTCATGAAGATGATGGGGACCTCGGGGGCCAGCGACTTGATGGTGCGGCAGAGCCCGTAGCCGTCCCCGTCGGGGAGCCCGACGTCGACGATGGCCAGGGCCGGCCGCCGGACGCTGAGGCCCTCGACCGCGGAGATGACGCCCGGGAACGCCCGCACCGTGAATCCCGCGCTCTCCAGGACGCTGCGGGCCATGCAGCGGAAGCTCTCGTCGTCTTCGACGATCAGGATGTCCCGGGGAGCGAGAGCCGGCGATTCCTCGGCCATGCCCGGAGTGTAACAGAAATCACCGCCTTGTCTAGGTAACTAAAGTCACAAGCCCGGCAAGTTGCTAGGATATCTCCGATGCGGACACCGCGCGCGGCCGCCTTGGCTCTCCTCCTCGCCTGCCCGGCGCGCGCTGCCGGCCCCAGCCACCCTCTCGAGCCCTTGAGCGGCGACGAGATCCGCCAGGCCGCCGCCCTGGTGCGCGCCGCGTCCGATTTCCCGAAAGGCGGGCTCTTCGCCGCGCTGGTCCTGCGCGAGCCCCCCAAGGCCGAGGTCCTGGCCTGGAAGGGCGGGGCGTTCCGCCGCGAGGCCTTCGCCGTCGTCCTCGACTCGGAGAGGAACGCCACCTACGAGGCCGTCGCCGACCTCGCGGGCGCGCGGCTCTCCAGCTGGCGCCGCGTCCCGGCCGCCCAGCCGGGCCAGCTCGAGAGCGAGTTCCTCAAGGGCCCCGAGATCGTCAAGAAGGACCCGCGCTGGCAGGCGGCCATGCGCCGGCGCGGCATCGCCGACTTCGACAAGGTCCACGTCGACCTCTGGGCGCCCGGCCACATCCGCGAAAAGGAGCTGCTGGGGCCGCGGATCTTCCGCGCCGTCTTCTACTATCAAGGAGACTCGACCTATTACTACGCGCGCCCCATCGAGGGCGTGAGCGCGCTCGTCGACATGAACGCGCGGAAAGTGATCTCGGTGACCGACCGGGAGCTCGTCCCCATCGCCAAGGACGACGGCGCCTTTCACGCCGCCGCGGTCGGCCCCCTGCGGACGCCGCCCAAGCCGCTCGAGATCGTCCAGAAGCTCGGCCCGAGCTTCGAGGTCCGCGGCAACGAGGTGCGCTGGCAGAACTGGCGCTTCCGCTTCGCCCTGCACCCGCGCGAGGGCCTCGTCCTCTATCAGGTCGGCTATGACGACCACGGGCGCCTGCGCCCCATCCTCTACCGCGCCTCGCTCTCCGAGATGGTGGTGCCCTACGGCGACCCCGACCCCGACTGGGAGTGGCGCAGCGCCTTCGACGCCGGCGAGTACGGCGTGGGGCAGATGGCGAGCCCCCTGGACCGGGGCCGGGACGTCCCCGAGAACGCGGCGCTCTTCGACGCCACCATCGCCGACGAGAACGGCGCGGCGCAAGCCCTCCCGCAGGCCGTCGCCCTCTACGAGCGCGACGGCGGGATGCTCTGGAAGCACTACAACTCCGACCAGAAGGTCAACGAGTCCCGCCGCGGGCGGGAGCTCGTGATCGGCTTCCTGACCTCGGTGGGCAACTACGACTACGGCCTGAACTGGGTGTTCCGCCAGGACGGCTCCTTGGAGTTCGTCGGCGAGCTCACGGGCATCATGCTGGCCAAGGGCGTGAAGGCGGAGAACGTCGCGGAGCTCGGCCACGAGGGCGCGCACTCGGGCCACCTGGTCGCGCCCAACGTGGCGGCCCCCCACCACCAGCACTTCTTCAACGTCCGCCTCGATTTCGACGTGGACGGCGTCTCCAACTCGGCCATGGAGATGGAGACCTCGCCCCTGGCCGGCGCCGCGAACCCGTACGGGAACGCCTTCACCATGCGCGAGACGCTCCTGCCCACCGAGAAGGCGGCGCGCCGGGACCTCGATCTCGCCACCCAGCGCAAATGGAAGATCGTCAGCTCCTCGCGCAGCGCCCTGGGATACCCCACCGGCTACGTCCTGGTGCCGGGCGACAACTCGGTGCCCTACGCCCTGCCCGGCTCCCTGGTGC
>DATLOS010000440.1:0-2905 GCA_035536155.1 Elusimicrobiota bacterium | reverse complement strand
GACCTGGGAGGCCTCCTGGGATCGGCGGCGTTCCACTCCGGCCGGGCCCTGGGCGTCCCCGGCTTCGACGTCGGCGTCCTGGGCACGGTCCAGTCGCGCCCCGACAAGGACGACGGCATCCTGCGCGGCGCGGGGGTGAAGCATCCCGCCCTTCCGCTGGTCCAGGCCGAGGTCGGCCTGCCTTTCAACCTCGGCGTGATCGTCCACGGCGTCAGCGGCTACGGCGCCCGGATCTACGGCGGCGGCGTGAGCTGGGGCCTCCACAAGAGCGACAAGCTCTCGCCCCTGCCGGACGTGACCGTCTCCGCCTTCGGCGACAAGGTGAACCAGACCTACTTCAACGCGAGCCACTATTCCCTCAACGCCTGCGCCTCCGTCGGCCTTCCCATCTTCAAGCCCTACGTGGGCGCGGGCTGGGACTACACCGAGGTCCACGTGGGCGCGGCGGCGACTCCGGGCGTGGCGGGCATGTCGGCGACGGCGCGAGGCTCGCGCTTCGCCGCGGGAGTGGACATCTCCCCGGTCCCGCTCGCCCACCTTTTCGGAGCCTACACCGTGCTGCACGGCATCCCCGGCGTCGACGCCGGGTTCGGCCTGCGCTTCTAGGGCCTCGGTGCGCGGGACGCGATCTCTCCTGTTCGCCGCGCTCGCGCTCGCCGCGCTGTCGTCCGCTCCCGCGAAGGCCGGATCCTCCGAGCTCGATCAGTTCCTGAAGGAGGAGGACGTCCTCGACAAGCCCGCCGCCAAGCCGAAGGCCCCGGCCCCGGCCCGGACTTGGGAGCAGTTCCTCCTTTTCGTCCTGCGAGAGGGGCGGCCCGGGATCCTGCCCGCCCCGGTGGCGCCCCTGCTCGGCTTCGGCCCGACGGAGACGGCAAAGGTCCTGCGCTACGAGCTCAAGCCCAAGGGCGGCGGCTCCATCGAGCGCGCCTTCTTCCTTTTAATTTCCCTGGATCCCGCCACCGGCGAGGCCAACCCGCGCGAGGCGGCTTTCTATCGCCGGCGCGTTTTCCCCAAGGGCCGCACCGAGTGGGAGGAGCGCGCCTGCCTTCGCGTCTCGCTCGAGAAGACGATCTCCAGGGCCTCGTACGCCTACGGACGCATCCTGATGGCCGAGGACAAGCCGCTCGACCCGGAGTCGACCCGGGCCGCGGCGCTCCGCGACGAGGAGCTGAAGTTCTATCTGTCCGAGAGCCTGCGGCTTCGTCCCGTTCAGGACGCCGCGCCGGCCGAGCGCAAGCAAGCCGGCCGGAACTTGCGGTAGCGGACGAGGGCCGCGCGGCTCTCCTTGAGGCGCGCGGCGTCGCGCCGCTCGGTCACGCGGTGCAGGGTGCGGGCGCGCTCGCTGAGACCGAGGATGCAGGAGCCGAGCTCGTCCATGCCGCCCAGCGCGCGCTCCACGAGCTCCTCGCGGCTCAGCCCCGTCGCCGCGTCGGTCCCCGCGACCAAGCCCCGCATGTCCTGGCCGAAGCGGCGCTGGACCCGCGCCGCGTCGCCCAGGAGCGTCACGCTGTCGCCCAGGATCGCCGGCCAATCCGCGGCCGCGGGGTTGGCTTCGGCCCCGGAGACCCGGACGTCGAGCGCCAGCCAACGGGCGCGCAGCGGGCCGATGTCGTCGACTAGCTGGAGGCGCTCCGTCGGCGGCGGGCCGGCGCGGGAGGGGAGAGGCTGGCCGCGCTTCCAGAAGAAGAGGGCCGCGGCGCCGATCGCGCACGCCAGGAGAACGATGTCCGCGGCGGAGCCGGAGCGGTTCGCCATCCATTGATGATAACAAATGAGTCGCCTTCCCCAACGCCGGACTCCTCGACGAGAAAGGTATTGACAATACAATAGCCGCCTGTTATCTATCGCTTCGTGAGACGAGACGCCCCTGTCGCCCTTCTCCTCGCCGCCGCGCTCGCGGCTAGGGCCGCCGCCGCCCCGGCGCCGGGGCGCGTGATCGTTCTCGATCCGGGCCACGGCGGCTACGACTGGGGCGCGACCAATAAGCAGGGGCAGCTGGAGAAGGACCTCTGCCTCGTCATGGCCCGCAAGGTGAAGGCCCTCCTGGAGAAGGAGACCGGCGCCAAGGTCCTCCTCACGCGGGACTCCGACACGTTTCTGCGCCTCGACGAGCGCGTGCGCGCGAGCGTGGACCTCGACGCCGACGTCTTCGTCTCCCTGCACGCCAACCAGACCCGCAACAAGAAGGCGCAAGGGATGACGGTCTACTCCTTCGGCGGGAGGGGGACGGCCGCCCGGCGCCGCCGGCGCCGCTCGGGACTGCCGCAACTGCCGCCTCCGCCCAAGGTCCAGTCCGAGGAGAGCGCCGCCTTAGCCGGGGCCCTGGTCGCCGACCTGCGCTCGGCGGGCCTGCGCGTGGACCCGATCGCCCGCGCCCACTACTACGTGCTCAAGAACCCCGAGGCTCCCAGCGTCCTGGTGGAGATGGGATACCTGAGCAACGCCGACGAGGCCCGCCAGCTCGCGGACCCCGCCTACCAGGACCGCGTCGCCTCCACCCTTTCCCACAGCCTCGCGGGCTATCTCGCCCGGGTCTCGACCGCCCCCGCGGACGAGCTGACGGCGCTCAAGACAAAGTAGGCCTTTAGCTCCATTTCCGCGCGGGACCACTGACCAATGGTATTCCCATTGGACCCAGGCTAACCTTGGGCCTAATGGCCCGCCGCCTCGCCTCCGTCCTCCTCGCCCTGGCGCTTCTCGCGCCCGACGCCGCGCGCGCCTGCCGCTACTGCGGCCTTGCGCCCGCGCCGGAGGCCCCCGCCGAGGAGCGCCCCGGCGAGCCCCACGACCTGCGCCGGGACCCGCAGCTCACCGAGACGGAGGCCGCGGAAATCCAGGCCGAAGGCCGCTACCGCGTCCAGGACGAGCACGTCCTGGACACCCAGGCCCCGACGGACGCGCACCT
>DATLOS010000439.1:0-3131 GCA_035536155.1 Elusimicrobiota bacterium | reverse complement strand
GGCGCGCGGCCGGGCGCAAAAACCGCGCGCCGCCTCAGAACAGCGGCGCCTCGGAAGCTTCGTCGTCGCGGAACTCCGCGAACGGCACGATCACCCGTCCGGCGAAGAGTTCCCGGAGGGCGCGGGCGCAGGCCTCGCTCGGGTGCCCTCGCTCGCCGTCGCCGGCCGGCGAGCAGGAGACCAGCGCGAACGCTTCCTTGTCGCGGTAGAACGTGTCGACCGAGACATGCACGGCAGAGCCAGCGGGCAGCAGGGCCCGGATATCAGCAGGAGTGCCCTTGACGAAACACTTTGCCATCGAATATAGTCCCCGCACATGCCTTCAAACGGCGGCTGTGCAGGGCTGGCGGGCGCGACGCTCGCCGTGCTGGCGATCATCCTCGCGGCGGCCGGCCTGGCCGTCGGCCTGGGCGGAGCGTGCGTCCTGCTCGCGGGGGCGCGGCTGTGGTGGCTCGCCGACGCCCGCGGCCGGACCGGCGACCGGACCGGCGGCGGAGGCGAGAGCCAGGTCCGCCAGTGCTTCGAGCGCCTGCTCAAGGCGCGGTTCCCTTCGGCGAAGAACGCGCCCGACATGCCCTGGCTCACCTCCCGCCGGGGCTTCCCTCTGGAGATCGACGGCTACGCGCCGGCGCTCGGCCTGGGCTTCGAGTACCAGGGGCCGTTCCACTACCGGTACAACCCGCTCATCGGCCTGGACGGCGAGCCGGTCATCGCCGGCCTGAACGACCCGTGGGACCTGGTCGAGGCGCAGGGCCGCGAGTTCACGACGCTCGAGGCGAAGCTCGTCCGCCAGAACATGCAGGACTACCCGCACTCGCGCTTCCTCGAGTACCTGGAGAACGACGCGCTGAAGGCCGAGCTGATGGCGGCGCACGGCCGGGCGCTCGTGGTGCTCCCGCACACCGTCGTCGACGCGGCCTACCGCGGCGAGTTCGTCCTCTGCGACTACGTCGCCTCGCGCCTGGCCGAGCTGAAGCGCCCGGGCGCGCCGCTCGGGGCCCGCAAGGCGCCGGTCCCGGCGCTCGCCAGCCCGCGCGTCGACCGGTCGGCGTACGCCCTCCAGCAGGTGGACCTGGCGCCGACGGACGCGAACCTCCGCCCGCTCGCCGACGGCCTCCGCCCGCTCAAGGGCTCCATGGGCCTCGTCGCTTACCGTCCCGAGGCGGCCCGTTTCGAGCGCCGCCGTTTCCGCGACACCGACGAGACCCGCCCGCCCTTGCCGATGGCCACGATCCGGGGCCTGGACCGGGTCTACTTCCTGCACGACAAGACGAAGAGCGCCGACCCGGAGGCCGGAGCCTTCTACGACGCCGCCCGGGACAAGGTGATGCGCCTCGTCGCCCCGGGCGAGTGGGTCCCGGCGGAAAAGGCGCCGCAGGTGACGAAGCTAAAGGCCGTAGACTGAAAAATCACGCCTCGTCGTCCGAGGACATGATCGAGGCCCATGACGGCCGTGGAGCCGCAGAGCCGAGCGCCCGCTCGGTGCGGGCTGGCTTGCGCGGGCCGGCGCAAGCCGGCGCTTGCGAGCTCGGCCCGGCCGGTGCCGGGCCCGGACAGCTGGGCGCTTGCAGGCCCGAGCCGGCCGGCGCTCGCGCGCGAGCGCTAGTCAGCGGCCGTGAGCCGGCCGACGTCCGCGAGTCCGAACTGTCGGACGCCCGCGAGCTCGGGCGCTCGGACGCGCCGGGCCGAGACCCCTCCGAAGTCCCCGAGAGCGACGCCGTCGAGGCCACGGACGAGACCGAAGGGGCTCGCCCGAGAGGTTTTTGGGCCGCCGCGGTGGGCGTCAGCCGCGTCCGGCAGGCTCGGACATCGGCCAGGATCGCGTCGCACGGAACCGAGAGGGCCGCCATCTGGTCGGTGAGCAGCTCGAACTGCTCGGACAGGAAGGGGTTGCCCAGCTCCTTGAGGGGGCGTTGCATCGCGTCGAGGCTGCGAAGGACGATCTCCATTTGATCTGCAGCCTGTCGCAGGCTGGAGAGGGCCGAGCGCACGCCCTTGAGGCGGTCGCTCGCGGCCGGATCGGCCGGAGAGCTCTCGCGGCGCAGGATCTTGACCTCGAGCGCCTCGCGCGCGCCGTCTGGTGTGCGCGGTCCGCCCAGCGCAGGCACCTTAGGGCCGGCCGGCTGGGCGGGTCTCGGCGGGGCCGGCTTGGGCGAGGCCAGCTCCGGCGCGGTAGCCTTCAGCGAGGGCGAGACCCTGCCCCGGCGGCGTCCGCCCGAGCGCTTCGGCAGGCTCGCCTGGTGCGGATGGAGGTACTCACATTGCTTCGGCGTGAGGCAGCGCCGTCCCTTCTCGCAGCCCTGCGGCCGGAACCCGGTGTTCCGGCGCTTCTTCAGCCACTCCTCGCGCAGGCCGGGCTCGTCGTAGTGGGCGAAGCGGCAGCCGGTGAAGTCGCAGCGGCCCTGGTCCAGGTAGCTCAAACACAAGGTATTCGACATGTTGCTGGCGGGTGCCCGATTCAAACTTGGTCTGGCCCCCGCCGCTTTTCGCGGCGCTATACAATGCCGCTCACGGACGACGAGCTCCGCAACAACTACTACCTCGCCGTGATCGTGTACCTGTGCGACTACGGTGGGGTCCCCTACACGAAGACCGACCCCAGCACGGGGGACGACTGGGACTTCATGCTCGTCGACGACGGCCAGCCGCCGCACCCGAACCCGACGATCGGGACCTGGGGGGTCGAGGCGAAGCCGGCGCCGACCGACGCGCAGATGCGCGAGGACACCGACATGTCGATGATCGACGCGGCGTTCGAGGCCTTGTTCGGCTCGGAGGCCGTCAAGGAGAAGAAGGCGCGCCAGGTGATCGAGCGCCGCAAGCTGGCGCTCAGGGAGGCGAAGCTGGCGCGCGAGACCGCCGCAAGGCTGGAGGCCGAGCGCCAGGAGGCCGAGCGCGCGGAGGCCGAGCGCGCGGAGGCCGAGCGCGCAGAAAAAGAGCGCGCGGAGGCCGAGTTCCTCGAGAGAGAGCTCGCCGAGGTCGCCGAGGCCGCCGAAGCCAGCGGCCGCGAAGCGGCGAGCGTCGAGGCCATCTTCGGCGAAACCGGCGAGGCCGCCGAGACCGCGGAGGCCAGCGGCCCAGGAGCGGCGAGCGCCGGGGCCGCGCTCAGCGGAGAGGCCGGCGGCCCGGAG
>DATLOS010000438.1:0-11350 GCA_035536155.1 Elusimicrobiota bacterium | reverse complement strand
TCGAAAGCAACTTGAGGACATCCGCCTTCTTTGGAATCAGCGAGGGGCAGGCAAGCATGTTTTCGGAATCGAACGGTTCGTACTAATTTTTATTTCGGCGCTTTTGATGTGCATGCCAACAATGTTCATCCGTTGGCACTTTGGCATTAATGGTCTTCTTCCTCGTAAACGGGCGATTGAGGTCTATGCCATAAGCAAGGTCTTGATTCTGTTTTTTCTGCTTTCAACCGGGCAATCCAATGCGTGGTACTCGCTTGTTGCGTCAATAATTTTCTTGGTCGACCTTTTTCTATTTTTGACAGGCCTAACACTCCTTAAAGAGTTCTGGACCAAACCCGCATCGCACACGCGCACACTGATTCTATTAGGCCTCAACTTTATTGAGTTCTCCTTAGGATTCGCAGTTCTCTACGCGCACTACAACTGCTTAAACTCGGCTGGTCAACCACTCGCTGGCTGGAGCGGTTATATCTACTTCAGCATCGTAACGTCTGCTACCGTTGGTTACGGAGATGTGGTCCCAGCACCTGGCATCGGGAGGTTGCTGGCCTCAATTCAGATATTGCTCGCACTTGGATTTATGGCTACGACCGTTGCATATTTCGTTGGCAATCTCACAAGAGAACGACTAAAGATCAATGATGCCTAACCATTCGCTTGTGCCGCCCGGCAGTCATTTCCGCCAGCAACAGTGGCCGTCGGCACAGCGTCTGCGTTAGCTGGACGATGAAATGGCTGCTCACGTCTTCAGATATCATGCTCTCGTTCGGATACGATAAGCTGGGCCAAGGGGGAACGATGTCTCCGATTCGCGCCAGAATTTCTTTCAGAGCAGTCTCGCCATTCATTCTCCTGTTACTAAGCAGCTGTTCCTCCTTCCATCAGATCAAAGATATCTCCAACTTGAATTCCGATGAGAAAGTGATCGTAGGCGAAGTGGAGCTTGTTGGTACTAAGGTATCTGACTGGGTTCGCGGAATATATGCCGGTTCCAATTTAGTATTCGACTATAAGTTGAAATTTCGGAATGGAAAGCTTTTTCTTCGGGCCCATAGCGGGCAGGACCTCAATGAAGGCATGAGCGGATTCGGGTCCAAGGGCGGAGTGTTCCATGTTGGGGTCAAGAATCGGCCAGTTTACCTGGTAGGGATCCGCAGCACATCTACAATCGTCCTCGCCAACTCCATTTATCTCTTCCCGATACTGGTCAGCATTAAACCTTCTGACAATAGATGTGAATACGTTGGAACGGTCGTTATCGAGAAGGCCTCGAAAGGTATGAGCGTCGAAGTCCGTGATGACTTTGAAAAATCCAAAGAGAAATACTCCGGCCTGGTGAATGGATGCAACTTGACTAAGAATCTGGCAGCAAAACTAACTCCAGAGGAGATCGATGGCCTTGCTAAGGCGGCTAACTAGGTGGCGTTAGACCGACATCCAGAGTTGCGCGAGGAGAATCATGAGCAAAGTATTCGTCAACATCGGGCTTAGCCTCGACGGCTACATGGCGCCGGAAGGAATGGCCCTCGAGAACTGGGACAAGCCCGAGCACAAGAAGTGGGGCGCCAAGTGGGGCGCGATGATGGCTTGGATCCTCAAGCAGCAGTACTTCCGCGATAACCTCAAGCTCGGACCAGGGGGAGAGACCGGCCCGCTCAATGACCTGCTTCGCAGCACCACGGAGCGCATCGGCGCCAACATCATGGGCAAGCGGATGTTCGAGCAAGGCGCGCGCTCCTGGCCGGAGGAGGCTCCGTTTCACACGCCGGTGTACGTTCTTACCCATGAGAAACGCGAACCCTGGGTGCGCCCCGGCGGGACGACCTTTTACTTCATCAATGACGGTCCGGAGCGTGCCCTAGAGGTGGCGCGGGGATCCGTCGGCAGTCGTGATATTCGCATCTCGGGTGGAGCGGATGTGATCCAGCAGTACCTGAACCTGGGCGTCGTCGACGAGCTGGAGATCGCCTTGGCGCCCGTGCTGTTCGGCGGCGGGCGGCGTCTCTTCGAGAACCTGCGCGAGCCCGGGCCGAAGTTTCGCATCGACAGGGTTCTTGATAGTCCGTACGCCACGCACTTGCGCTACGTGCGTCAGTGAGGACGGCCTAAGCGGAGTTCCAAGGCCTAGCGCGGTAGGTCCACGGACCCGCGCTTCCGAGCCCCGATCAGTGCTATCGTGCGCCCATGATCCGATATCCCCTCGCCGCCATCGTGCTTTTCTCGAGCCTCCCCTGCCGCGCCGCCTCCATCCAACTGCGAGCCGCGCCCGCGAGCGGATACTCCCCGGCCGCGGCCTTGACTCAGATCGGCGCCCCGGGCGCGCTCGGCTTGGATCTTCCCACGGCGCTCGGCGCGCTCTCCGCGCCCTCCGGTCTCGACGCGGCCGCGCCGGCGTTGTCCGCCGCCATCGAGCCCCGACCCGTCGCGGCGGAGCCGGCGGAGCAGCCGTCGGCGGCGCTCGCGGCCGATGACCGCGCCGCGATGACGCCCGCGGCGCTAAAGCCGCAGGCCGCGCGCGAGGAGGGCCGCGCCGCGCAGGCTCCGGTCCTCGAAGGAACTCGCTCCGCCGCCGCGGAAATGACCAAGGAAGGCGGAAGAAACGGCGCCTCCGCGTCGGCCCGCGCCTTCGACAACGCCCTGGCGAACGGCGGAGCGGCGCTCGCCGTCTCGCTTCCCGCGGGCCTCGCCCAGGGGTCGGGCCTGCTCGCGGCGGAGGCCTCCGACGGCGCCGCGGCCGCGCCCGGCGCGGAGCAGCCCGCGGCCCCCTACCCCCTCGCGCCGCTCGCGAAGCCCTTCGAGTTCCGCTGGGGGATGACGAGCGCCGACCTGCCCGGGCGCACGATCTTGGAGAAGCACCTCGCCTTCTTCGACACCGTGGGGGACGGCAAGCTCACGGTGGCCCGCACTTTCACCCGCCTGCGCCAGATGGGCTTCAGCTTGCTCGAGGCGACGAAGACGGCCGTCGCGATCCAGTTCGGCATCCGCGGCCTGCTCGGCAAGAACGCCCCGGGCGGGATCCTCGCGGCGCTCAACCTCCAGGTGGACGTCAAGGACTCCCACCTGATCGGCCGCGGCGGGACCTCGAAGATATTCGACCGCGCCGGCAACTTCGCCGAGTCGCAGTGGATCCGCTTGGCGTGGGCCTCCCGCATGGGCGCCTATCGCGACCGGCGCGGCCGCGACGCCGCGGGCTCGTTCTTCACGCCGTCGGATTTCGCCAAGTTCCAGGCCTCCAACCTGGAGCGCGATAACCCGGGCAAGCTCCAGAGCATCGGCAACCGGACCGAGACCGACATCATCTTCGCGCACTTCAACGACGGCACCGTCGTGGAGAACGGCAAGACGGTCCCGGTCGTCCTGCTCGACACCTTCCGCAAGCTCTTCGACGGGACCCTGTTCTACGAGAAGGTCCTGGACACCGAGATCGAGCGCGCGGCGAAGTAGACGCGTCGCCTTCGTGAGGCTCTGGACCCTCCACCCGAGCTGCCTCGACGCCCAGGGCTTGGTCGCGGCGTGGCGCGAGGCGCTCCTGGCGCAGAAAGTCCTGCGCGGCCGCACTAAAGGCTATCGCAGCCATCCGCAGCTCGAGCGCTTCAAGGCGCACGCCGACCCGAAATCCTGCATCGCCGCCTTCCTGCGCCGCCTGGCGGAGGAGGCGCGCGCCCGCGGCTACCGCTTCGACGCGTCGAAGATCGGGCGCGTGTCGGGCAAGCCCCGGATCGCCGAGACCCGCGGCCAGCTGCTCTACGAGTGGAGGCGCCTCAAGCGCAAGCTCCGCGCCCGCTCGCCCGAGGCCTACCGCAAGGCGCGCGGCGTGGCCGTCCCCCGGGCGCACCCGCTCTTTAGGATCGTGCCAGGACGCGTGCGGGCTTGGGAGAAGCGGACGCCAGCCGCGCGCGCACGCTCTTGAGGAGCCGCGCCGGCAGCTTCTTGTCTTTTTCCTGGTCCCACACCCAGGTCGCGTGCTTCGACGACGGCGCCACGTACTTGCCGTGCATGGGGAGCACGCAGTTCTCGTAGATCCGCAGAGTCTCTTCCAAATCCACCCGCCGCTCGCGGCAGTCCCGGCGCAGGCGCCGCAGGAGGCGCAGGTCGTCGGCCGCGTGGATGTAGACGGAGAGGTCGAGGCGGCGCCGGACCGTCGGCTCGTGGAGGACGAAGAGACCCTCGAGCACGAGGACCTTGGCCGGCTTCACGGTGCGCACGCCGGTGCGGCCGTGCAGGGCGTAGTCGTAGACCGGCGCCTCGATCGTCTCCCCCCGCGCCAGGCGATCCGCGTCCCGGACGAACAAGGAGGTCTCGATCGCGCTGGGATGGTCGAAGTTGAGCTTGAGCGACTCCTGCTCGTTTAAGTGCTTGTTGTCCCGGTAGTACCAGTCCTGGCAGAGGATGACGCAGTCCTCGCCGAACTCGTTCTGGAGCACGTTCGAGAGCCAGGATTTCCCCGAGCCGGTCCCGCCGGACAGGCCCACGACGCAGTCGGCCTTCATAATGTTCTCCTGAGCTTGCGCAGGCCCCGGGCGCCCAGCAGGCAGAGGAAGGGCTCGAGCGGCAAGCGGTATCGCAAGGACGTGAAGAAGACCGCGTGCGACGCGGTGAGGTACAAAAACAGCGCGCCTACGGGCAGCCAGCGCCGGCCCATGCCCCGCAGGGACCAGGCCCCGACGCCGGCCAGAGCGAAGAGGAAGATGTAGTAGGCCCCGAGCCCGAGGCGCTGGATCGGCGTGTACGGGTCGTAGGGCCACGGCCGCCAGTAGAGGAAGGCCTTCCCGACCACGATCCTCGCGGCCTCGAGCGGGTTCTCGCGGATGAAGCGCAGGGTCTTGGCCTTGAAGTAGTTGGAGCGCTCCACCGCCGTGTTCGCGCCGGCGCGGCGCGCCTCCTCGTCCATCTCGGTCGGGCGGCGGCGGACTTCTTCTCGATCCAGCGAG
Organism: Elusimicrobiota bacterium; assembly: GCA_035536155.1. GTDB lineage: Bacteria > Elusimicrobiota > Elusimicrobia > UBA1565 > UBA1565 > DATLOS01. Next base: position 6,419 of record DATLOS010000438.1, on the reverse strand, counting down.
AAGCCCTCCCAGAGCGTCCAGCCCATCTGGGCCGAGATCGGGATGACGGCGCGGTAGCGGACGTAGTTGCGCGCGGTCCAGCCCATGATCGGCAGGGCCCAGCCCAGCGCGAGCAGCGCCGCCCAGCGCGGGGCCTTTTTCTTGTCGAGGAGCGGCAGGAGGGCCGGGATCAGGAATACCGGGTAAGCCGCGAACACGCTGCGGCAGAGGGAGGCCAGGGAGCCGAGCAGGCCGGCGACGAAGGGCGAGCCCCCGTCGACGGCCTCGTAGAGCGAGAGGAAGAAGCCGAGCTCGAGGACGGCGAAGAGGGTCTCGGTCTGGAGCTGGGGCGCGTAGAAGACGAGCGCCGGGTCCACGGCGGCCCAAAGCGCCGCCCAGCGCCCGGCCCCCGGGATCCTCAGCCGCTCGGCGAGGCGCCACAAGAGCAGGCAGGTCCAAGCCGAGAGGAAGGCCTGCAGAAGGAGGACGGGCAGCGGGTTCGGGGTGCGCAAAAATCCGGAGACCGCGGCGATGGCGATGGAGTAGAGCGGCGGGTGCGTCGCGTCCATCTCGAGCTTGGGGCCGTAGCCCAGCCAGCCCATCGCGGCGCTGTAGTAGACGTCGCGCAAGAAGACGCGGTCCAGCTGCTGGTGGAGGAAGAAGCCCAGAAACGCGAGCCGCACCGCGAGGGCCGCGGCGAAGACCTTCGCCCCGCCTAGCCGATCCTTAGTCTCAGCAAAGTCCATAGCGCCATCAGCCCGTCCCGCCAGCGGATCTTCTTGCCTTGCTCCATGCTGCGCGGGTGGTACGAGATCGGCACCTCGCGGATCTCCACGCCCTTGCGCAGGAGCTTCGCCGTGACCTCGGGGCAGAACTCGAAGCCGTCGCGGCGCAGGTCCAGGGAGCGCAGGAGGCCGGTCTCGAAGACCTTGTAGCCCGTGGGCTCGTCGGTGACCGAGGAGCCGAAGAGGACGTTCGTCCACAAGGACACCAGCCGCCCGCCCCAGTAGTAGCGGAAATAGGAGCGGGGATTATTCGCGGCGCGGATGCGCGAGCCGTAGACCGCCCGCGCGCCGGAGGCGAAAGGCTCGAGGAGCCGGCCGTACTCGGCGGGGTCGTACTCGAGGTCCGCGTCCTGGATGAGGACGACCTCGCCGCTCGCCTCGGCCAGCGCGGTGCGCACCGCCGCGCCCTTGCCCCGGTTCCTCTCGTGGCGCAGGACGCGCAGGCCGGGCCGCTGTGCCCGGCGCGCGGCGTCCGCGGTGCCGTCCGTGGAGCCGTCGTCGACCACGAGGACCTCGAGGTCGCGGCCCGGGTTCTTGGCGTAGACGGCCTCGATGCAGGGGCCCACGGTGGCGGCCTCGTTATAGGCGGGGATGATGACGGTGACTTTCATCGCGCTGCCGTCGGGGCACCGTCGGGCACGAGCGAGTATATCAAAAGAGCTAGAATCGCCGGGTGAGCGCTCGCGCCGCGCGCGTCGGACTCGTGGCCTTGGCCGCGGCGCTGGGCCTCTGCGGCCTGCGCTGGGGCCTGCCCGACGCAGCGCGCCTGCGCGCCTTCCCCACCGGACGGCCGGACGCCGAGACCGCGCGCCGCCTCGAGGAGAGCTGGCGCTCGCTCTACAAGGACATCGAGGCCTCGCACCGCGAGCTCCGCTCCGAGGAGCCGGTCACCTACCTGCGGGGAAGCCAAGTCATCGAGCCCGGCTGGACCCTTCCCCCGCCCGCCTTGGTCAACTCCTACCGCTCGATGCTGCTGCACTCCGCGCATCCCGACGAGAAGAAGTCCTTCATCATCCTCTCCCGCATGCGCGCGGGCGACCTCCGGCCGCTCTACATCCAATACGGCGGGGCCTTCATCTACCCGCTGGGCGCTTTCTTGAAGGCCGCCTCGCTCCTCGGCGCCTTCCGGACGGGAGACCTGGGCTTCTACCTCCAGCATCCGGAGGAGATGGCCCGCGCCTACCTCTGCGGGCGGGTCTTCGTCCTGCTGGGCCAGCTCGCGGCCGTGCTGGCGATCTTCGAGTGCGGCCTCCTCCTCGGCGGCCCGAAGACGGGGCTCTGGGCCGCGCTCCTCTACGCGCTCTGCCCGCTGGCGATCGACAACAGCCACCTCATCAAGCCGCACGCCTACTCGGCCCTTTGCGCGGCCATCGCGCTCTACTGGGCGCTGCGCGCGCTCAAGACAGGCCTCCGTCGGGACTTCGTCCTCTGCGGCGCCGCCGTGGGGCTGGCCGCGGGAGCGAGCCTGACGCTCCTGCCCTTGGCCGGGCTGCCCCTGCTGGTCCGCTGGCAGCGGCGCGGGGCCCTCGCGCCCGCGCTCCAGGGCGTCGGCGCCGCGCTCGCCGTCGCCTTTCTCAGCAATCCCTTCGTCCTGATCCGCCCCGGGGACTTCGCCTGGGAGACGCAGATCTACCCGCGCAAGGACCTCGGCCTCGGGCTGGACCTCATAGGCCGCCTCGCCCGGAGCTCCGTCGTCGAGCTGGGGGCGCCCTTCGCCCTCCTGGCCGCCGTCTCTTGGGCGCTGGCTTGGCGCCGCGCCGGCGCGCCGCGCCTCCTCGCCGCGGCCGTCCTCCTCGGCGGCGCGCCGCTGTGGCTCGCCTTCCACGGCTACGTCCGCGAGCCCGACGGCCTGCGCGTCTTCCTGGCGCTGTTTCCCGCGCTGGCGCTCCTGGGCGCGGCCCAGCTCGCGCGCCTGCGCCCGCCGGCGGCGCGCCTTCTCTTGGCCTTCGCCCTGACCGACGCGGGCCTGCGCTCGGCGGCGCTTCTCTCCGCCATGCATGCCGACTCGGGCGAGGGCTCGACCCGGGCCCGCGCCGCGCGCTGGATCGACGAGAACGTGCCGCGCGGCGACTCCATCGGTCTGGCGCGCTTGCCCGAGCCCGAATCGACGCCGCCCTTCAAGCTGGCGGAGCGCCGCCTGGCGCTCTTCGACCGCCCCGAGAGCCTGGCGCCCGGCCAGGAGCCCGCCTACGTGGTGGCGGACCCGCAAGTCCTTCCCGCCATCGGCGATTGGCTGGGGCGCGGCTACGAGCGGGTCCAGGCCTTCGAGCCGCCGCACGTCTCCTGGGCCGAGGTGCCCGAGGACTCCTTCGTCGACCGCCGGATCTACGTCTTCAAGCGGCGCGCCGGATAAGGCGTCGCGCCTCGACCGCGGCCAAAAGAGCGACGCAGGGCATGAGCGGCATGCGGTAGCGGATCACCGCGTGGAGGAGGCCGTACACGAGCGTGAAGCCGACGATCCCCGCGGGCAGCGCGGGGGCGTCGCGCCAGCGGCGCCGGAAGCGCCACGCGCCCCAGAGCCCGAGCGGGATCATCCAGCCGTCCGAGGCGAGGCTTACGAGAACGATGGCCCAATACGCGTGGTCATAGCGGCGGGGATAGGGGAAGAGGCGCCAAAGCTTCACCACCCGCGCCGCCACGCGGCCGAGGTAGACGGCCGGGTGCGCGGCGATGTAGCGCGCCCCGGCCCTGAAGAGGAAGGCGTTGCGCTCGGCCTCGGGCAGATGGAGCGCCTCTTGGAACGCGGGGTCGGCGGCGTTGATCGCGGTCTGGCGCTCCGTGCCCAGGTCCTCGGGCGGCGTGATCAGCGCCTGGTAGAACTCCTCGCCGCCGTGGGTGCTCCCCAGGATGAGCCGGCCGTGGAGGGCGGCGTTTCGCCCGGTCCAGGCGCAGACCGCCAGGACGATCGGGGCGAAGTAGAGCGCCGTCCGGCGGACGCGCTCCGCCCGCGGCGCGCAGAGCCACAGGCCGATCCCGGCCAGCCCCAGGGCCGGCAAGGTCGCCGAGTTGCTCAGGCCGAGCGCCGCCGCGGCGAGGCCCCCCTCGAGCGCCGCGCGGCGGCCGTCCCGGGCGGACCAGCGGCAGGAGCGCCAGGCGACGAGCGTGAAGAGGAAGATCATCAGCGTCTCGCGGAAGAAGTAGGCGCCGTAGTAGATCGCCTGCGGATAGAACAGCGCGCACACGAATCCCAGCCGCGCCTCAGCCTCGCCGAAAAGCGCGCGGCCCAGAGCGAGAACCATGAGCGCCGCGGCCAGGCCCATCGCCGCCTGAAGCGCCAGGACCAGCCCGGGCCGGCGGCCCCCGCCCAAGGCGTAGGCTCCGGCGATCAGGAAAGGGAAGCCCGGCTCCCGGAGGGAGGTGGGCTTTCCCGGCTCCAGGGCGTACTCGCCGCGCTCGACCAAGCTCAGGGCGATGGTCTCGTAGCCGTCGGAGGAGGTGGGGATGAGGCCGCGCGCGCGGACGTCGTAGGCGACGCGCAGGGCGAGGCCCAAGGCCAACGCCGCCCACAGGCCGGTCGAGAGCCTCATTTGAGCGCGGTGAGCTTGCCCCGGGCCTCGGCGCGCGGGGCGCGCGGGCCTTTCCCGAGGAGGCGCTCGGCGCAGTCGCGCCCGTCGAGAACCGCCTCCTCCATGAAGGAGTACTTCCACGCGCCCCAGCGCCCGATCGTCTCCACGCCGCGCGCGCCCAGGTGGCGGCGGATGGCGGCCAGCGCGGGCCCGCGCTCCCGGTCGTAGATCACGTAGGCGCAGGGGATGTCGATCCAGAGGCGCGTCGCGATCCGGTCCGAAGCCTTGAGGATCCCGCAGCCGCGCAGGCTCTCGATGCAGCGGTTCTCCAGGCGCGTCCGGTCGAAGCGCTCGCCGGGCTTGGCCGAGACCTCGATGTACATCGAGCTCGTCCCGCGCGGCGCGACGGCGGAGGAGAAGTTGCTGTTGAAGCCGGCGCGGTAGAACGGGAACTTCCTCTCCGGGAAGTAGATCCAATGCTTGTCCGAGACCCGCGGCCGGGCGACGCCGATGTTGAGGTTGTAGACCGAGATCCAGCGCAGGCGCGAGCGCGCCGCGCGCACGTCCGCCGGCAGGGGCGAGGCCAAGTCGAGGAAGACCGGCAGGGGCAAGGTGTTCACCAGGCGCCGGTAGCGGACCTCGCCCAGCCCCGCGACGACGGCGACGCGCTCGGCCAAATCGATCCGCTCGACCGCGGCGTTCAGGCGCAGGCCCGGGGTCCGCGCGGCGAGCGCGTCGGGCAGGGCCTGGATGCCGCCGCGCTTGGGATAGCGGAAGGTCGCGTTATAGCCGAAGCCCTCGCGCTGATCGAGGAGGGCGCCGCGCAGGACCTCGCCCGCGCGGGGCTCGGGCAGGAAGCGCCCCTGCCACTCGGTGGTCATGCGCTCGAGAGGGTAGCGCCAGAGCTTCTCGTTGTACGGGAACATGAAGCGCCGGCAGATGCCCTCGCCGAAGGTGCGCAGGCACCAGTCCTTGAAGGAGCCGTCGCCCGGCTTCGGCGGGCGGTGGACGTTCTTGAGGAACCCGGCGACGCACTCGACCACCGTCGCCTCGGGCAGGCCGCGCGTGTTGGCTTGGAAGGGGTAGCGGGTGAAGACGCCCTGCGACTGAATCCAGGCCGAGCGCTCGCGCGTCTCCAGGTTGCCGCGCAGGAGCCCCTCGATGAGGGACTTGCCGTAGGGGTCGTGCAGGTGCAGGAGGTGGCCGGTGTGGTCGAAGAGGAAGCCGTCCTTCTCGATGGTGCCCGCGCGCCCGCCGGGGCGGGCCTCCTTCTCGACCACCAGCACCCGGTCGCCCGCGCCCAGCTTCCTCAGGTGATGGGCCGTCGAGAGGCCGGCGAGGCCGGCGCCGAGCACCAGGAAGTCGGTCTCGATCACCCCATGTCCACCTGGGCGATCCGCCACGACACCGACGCCGCCCAGAGCACCACTATGGTGTAGATCCAGATCGACCAGAGCAAGGTGACGCGCGTGACGAGGAAGGCGCACATCGCGAGGATCCCCGAGACCGCGGCGCAGAGGGCGACGATGTGGTGGCGGTGGTAGCCCATCCTCTCGAGGCGCAGGGCGAAGTGGTCCTTGGAGCCCAGGAAAGGCGAGTGGCCCTTGCGCAGGCGGAGCACCATGACGAAGAGCGTGTCGAAGATGGGCACGAGGAGGATGAAGAGCGGGGCGTAGACGCCGAGCGGGTTGACCCGCGAGTAGTTCGTGCCCAGCGCCAGGGCCGACAGGACGAAGCCCAGGAGGAGCGAGCCGCTGTCGCCCAGGAAGATCTTGGACTTGGTCGAAAAGTTCCAGGGCAAGAACCCCAGGCAGACGCCCAGGATCGTCGCGGCGGCGAAGTTGACGTAGACCTCCTCCGAGGGCAGGGAGATCACCAGGAACGCGAAGGCCGCCACCGCCGCCTGGCTCGCGGCGAGGCCGTCCATGATGTCGACGATGTTGAAGGCGTTGCAGATGCCCACGACCCAGAGCCCGGTGAGCGCGTAGGCGAGGTACGGGGGCTGGATGAAGCGGATGCGGATGCCGAAGGCCATGAGGAAGCCCGCGGCGAGGACCTGGACCAGCATCTTCGTCTTCCAGTCCAGGCCGCCGGGGCGGCGCATGTCGTCGGCCAGGCCCACCAGGAAGATGATCGTCCCGCCGCCCAG